>CAMALN010000015.1 GCA_945836565.1 uncultured Lachnospiraceae bacterium | reverse complement strand
TCGAAGTGGTTACACCGGATGCACAGTAATGAGATTATTAAGATAACAGTAACATAAGTTACTGTTATTTTTTTATTTTTCACAAATTATACATAAAACTGTGGTAAAATATAGATATGAATACCGGAGGTGACTAGTATGGATAAGTTGAAAATACTTGTAGTCGATGATGAAAGCAGGATGAGAAAGCTTGTAAAGGATTATCTTGTTAAGAATAATTACAGTGTTATTGAGGCTGAAAATGGAGAACAGGCAATAGATATATTTATGGGAAACAGAGATATATCTCTTATTATTCTGGATGTTATGATGCCAAAGCTTAATGGATATGAGGTTGCCGAGGAGGTTAGAAAGCTGTCGGATGTACCGATTATTATGCTTACTGCGAAGACCTCGGAGGCGGATGAGCTTAAGGGCTTCGAGCTTGGCGTGGATGAATATATATCCAAACCGTTTTCGCCGAAGATACTTGTGGCAAGAGTTGAGGCGGTTCTAAGAAGAAGTATGTCGGATTCGGGGACAGACATTATATCTGTAAAGGGTATAGAATTAAATGTATCGGCGCATAAGGTGATGATAGATGGCGAAGAGGTAGAGCTAAGCTACAAGGAATTCGAGCTTCTCAATTATTTTATGACGAATCAGGGAGTTGCACTATCGAGAGAAAAGATACTCAATAATGTATGGAATTATGATTATTTTGGAGATGCGAGAACTATTGATACTCATGTGAAGAAGCTTAGAAGCAAGCTTGGTGCATATGGTGATTACATCAAGACGATATGGGGTATGGGATACAAATTTGAGGTAGTTTAGTATGAAGGTATCGATACGAATCAAGATTACTATCATGGTTATCACCTTTGTGCTTTTTGTCATAGGTGCGGCATGGTTTATAAGTCAGTTTGTAGTTGGCAGGGTATTCATAATGAATGTCAAGACAAATCTTATCAAAACCTATGATTCATGTAACAGTGTAATGAGCAAGTCGTATAAGATAGATGGTGATAAGATGGATCTGAGTGGGCAAATAGTCAATACGCTTGATTCAACTGTAGTTATCTTCGACAGCGAGAATAAAAATATATATACAACGATAAATGATGAAAGCCAGATGATGCGAAGCATAGAGGGAATTTCAAATGCTATAAACAGCAGTGGAAATTTCAGCTTTGAAAGGGGAACATATGAGATAAATAAGACACATGATACCTTGCTTAATGCAGATTTCTATGATCTTGTGGGTGTATTGGACAATGGCATGCTTATAGTCATAAGAAGTCCGTTTTCAAGAATTGAGTCTGCATTGCGTGTTATTACCAAGGTATTCAATAATATAATGGTTGGACTTTTGATATTCGGCTCAGTATTTATACTTGCATTCTCTAATATTTTTTCGGCACCGATAAAGAGATTGTCACATGCGGCAAAAGAGATGACAGAGCTTAATTTTGATGTGAAGGTTCCTGTTGCAACCAAGGATGAGATAGGAGAACTTGCTTCCTATATGAATGCGATGTCCTGGAAGCTGGAGACAACTATATCAGAGCTTAAGGCGGCGAACATACAGCTTCAAAAGGATATAGATAACAAACAACAGATAGATGATATGAGAAAGGAATTCCTGTCTCATGTATCGCATGAGCTTAAAACTCCTATAGCCCTGATTCAGGGTTATGCGGAGGGACTTAAGGACATGGCGGACGATGAGGAGACAAGGGAATTCTATACAGATGTCATACTTGATGAGTCCAGAAAGATGAATGACCTTGTTAAGAAGCTTTTGGATTTGAACGAAATTGAATTCGGAAATGAACCATTAAAGATTGAAAGATTTGAATTGGTAGATTTCATATGTCAGATTGTAAATGCAACTCAGATACTTGCCGAAAACAGTGATGCAGATATTATATTTGATGAAAAACCACCGGTGTATGTATGGGCGGACGAATATATGATAGAGGAAGTTTTTACGAATCTGCTTACGAATGCTATTCATTATGTCACACCGGGAGGAGTGATAAGAATTTCCCTTGAAAAACGAGATGAAAACATCAGGGTATCTGTGTACAATCAGGGAGATAATATCGCAGCTGAGGACATAGACAAGCTGTTCATAAAATTTTATAAGGCTGATAAAGCGAGGACAAGGGAATATGGCGGAAGCGGCATCGGGCTTTCTATAGTGGCTGCGACTATGGAAGCACATGGTAAGCCGTATGGTGTATATAATGTAGAAGATGGAGTAGTTTTTTATTTTGAACTAGATGCTAATACACCTTGCTGATAATTCAAAAAAGTGGTAAAATCATTATAGTTATGTGTAGAAAATGGAGGAAAACCATGAAAAAGCTATTGGGCATATGCACATTGATGATTTTATCACTTTTTGCTGTTGGATGCACAAAGTCTATCGACCTTACGGAAGAGGAGAACTATATGGTTGCAGAGTATGCAGCTGAGCTCCTTATAAAGTATGGAACTAAGATAGATTTGAAATATTATTATGACGGAGAGGATACTACCGAAGAGCTAACAACCACTGAGGAAGTTACCGAAGAAATCACAACTACTGAGGAAGGTGTAACAGAGGTTACCACTACGGAAGCTACAACGGAGGCTGTGGACAATACCACTCAGGAGACGGAAGCTGGAGATAGTAGTAACAACGAGTCAACGCCGATTATTGGTATAGAAAATATATCCGGTATAGAAGCAAATGTGGATAAAAACTTCAATATTGGTGAGTTTTTAGGCGAAGAAAATCTTTCTGTTAAGTATTCATATTATATGATTTTAGACAGATATCCGTCCTATGACCAGGATGGGGTATATATAGAGATTGAGGCACCAAAGGGCTATAAATTACTAGTGGTGAAGTTTAATGTTGAAAATACAGTGAATGAGTCGCATGAGGTGGATTTATATAATAAGGATATTGTATACAGGATAATTGTTGACAAAAGTAAGGCGGCAAGACAGATGCTCACTGTCCTTATGGATGACCTGTATACATATCAGAAGACTATGGAGCCGAGTATGTTTGAAGAAAATGTACTTCTCTTCCAGATATCAGATGACATAGCACAGAATATGAGTGACTTAAAGCTGCAGATAAAATACGAGGACAAGGAAGCTGTAATGCAGCTTGAATAGATAAGGAGGTAGAAATATGGACTCAAATATTTTAACGGAGAGCGGAACAAATGAACTTGAGGTTTTGGAATTTGTTATCAATGGGAACCATTATGGTATAAATGTTGAAAAGGTCAGAGAAATACTTACATATCAGAAGGTTACTCCGGTACCAAATTCTCATCCTTGTATAGAGGGTATTTTTATGCCGCGAGGAACCATAATTACTGTAATAGATTTATTCGGAGCCTTGGGCTTTGATAGTGGAGACAGAAGGAATAATTTGTTGATTGTTACAAACTTTAACAATCTTGATATAGCCTTTGATGTAGAAAGTGTTATAGGTATAAACAGGGTATCGTGGAAGGACGTTGTGAAGCCGGATGCCACTGTCAGTGCACCCGGAACAGGTATTGCTACCGGCATCATCAAGAACACAGATAATCTGCTGATTATACTAGATTTTGAACGTATAGTAGAGAGTATATGTCCTGAGACAAGCCTCAGAGTATCCGAGATTGAAAAGCTTGAGGACAGAGACAGAAATGAGATACCTATACTTGTGGTAGAGGATTCACCTATGCTTTGTCAGCTTATCAAGGATTCGCTTAATAAGTCGGGATATACAAAGCTTACGATAAGAAACAATGGTCAGGAGGCATGGGACTATCTCATGCAGCTTAAGAAGAACAATTCTGTCAACTATGGAGCAAGATGTATAATCACAGATATAGAGATGCCGCAGATGGATGGACATCATCTTATCAAGCTTATAAGGGAGACGGAGGGCGTAAAGCATGTACCTATTATTGTATTCTCCTCACTTATCAATGACGATATGAAGAGAAAGGGCGAAAGACTTGGTGCAGATGCACAGATAAGTAAGCCGGAGATAGGTAAGCTTGTGGAAGTTTTGGATGGCCTTGTGGCACAAGATATATATAATTAATTTGGAGTGACTTAAAATGAACAATCAGGATTTGACAAAAGATGAGATAAAGGATTTATATGATACATATTTTTATGAGACCTTTAAGCGTTTTGATTTTATAGCTAAGAAGGGACATGATGCATATATAGTTGATGAAAATGGCAGAGAATACCTTGACTTTATGGCAGGAATAGCGGTAAACAGTGCCGGACATTGTAATCCAAAGGTGGTAAATGCCATACAAGAGCAGTGTAAGAAGCTTATGCATGCATCGAATTATTTCTATACTGAACCGCAGGCAAAGCTTGCAAAGCTCATATGTGACAGTATAGGCATGGAAAAAATATACTTTCAAAATTCCGGAGCAGAAGCAAATGAAGTTATGATAAAGCTTGCCAGAAAGTATGGAAAGGATAATTTTGGAGAGAATAGATATAAGATTGTAACTGCAAGGAACAGCTTTCATGGAAGAACTCTTGGAACTCTGGCAGCTACAGGGCAGCCTGACACACCTATACAGCATAATTATGACCCGCTTGTTCCGGGCTTTGTATATGCCGATTTTAATGATGTTGAGTCTTTTGCAAATGCCTGCGACGAAGATACTATAGCAATTATGGTTGAGCCTGTTCAGGGTGAGGGCGGAGTTATACCGGCTACGAAGGAATTTCTGCAGGGACTTAGAAAGCTTTGCGATGAGAGGAATATGCTTCTCCTGTTTGATGAGGTTCAGACAGGCTGGGGACGTACCGGATATCTCATGGCATATATGGGCTATGGCGTAAAGCCTGACTGTGTAAGTATGGCAAAGGCTATGGGCGGCGGTATGCCTATAGGTGCGATGTGTACAAGTGCAAAGCTGGCACTCACATTTGGACCGGGAGCACATGGAAGCACCTTTGCGGGTAATCCGGTAGCCTGTGCAGCATCTTATGCACAGATTGAGGAGATAATAGATAGTAAATTATCTGATAATTCAATGGCTAAGGGAATATACTTAAGAGATAAGCTCAAGAATCTGCCTAAGGTTAAGCAGGTTAGAGGAAAGGGACTTATGATAGGCGTTGAATTCACTGAAGATATAGCTACAGATATAAAGTACAAGGCGGCGGAAGAGGGACTGCTTATAACAGCAGTCAGACCGGCGGTTATACGTCTTGTGCCACCTCTTAATGTATCAACAGAGGAGTGTGATCAGGCTTATAATATACTTGAGGATGTAGTGAATAATATCTAATTATTTTATGTAGGAGTATAAAAAGATGGAAAGACCGAATGCATGGAAAAAATATGACAAGAATGAATTGAATGCTCTTGAGAAGCTGAATAAGGGGTATATAGATTTCCTTACAAAGGGCAAGACAGAGCGAGAATGTGTAAAAGAAATAGTAAAGCTTATAGCTGATTACGGATATAAGGATATAGCGGAGGTTATTAAATCGGGCAAAAAGGTAAAGGCCGGTGATAAGCTCTATGCGGTTTGCATGGGCAAGGCTGTAGCTCTGTTCAACATCGGAAGTGAAAATATCGAAAAGGGTATGAATATCCTCGGTGCCCACATAGATTCGCCGAGGATGGATATAAAGCAGAATCCTTTATATGAGAAGGAGGATATGGCATATCTTGATACACATTATTATGGTGGTATCAAGAAGTATCAGTGGGTGGCTATTCCTCTTGCTCTTCATGGTGTGGTAGCTAAGAAGGATGGTACGGTAGTAGATATAGCTATCGGTGAAGATAAGAATGATCCGGTATTTTGTGTGTCAGATTTACTTATTCATCTTGCGGGTGAGCAGATGGAGAAGAAGGCAAACAAGGTTATCGAGGGTGAGAATCTTGATGTGCTTATTGGAAGTAAGCCATTAAAGGGTGAAGAAAAGGATGCTGTAAAGGCAAATATATTAAAGCTTTTGAAGAAGAAATATGATATAGAAGAAGAGGATTTTCTCTCTGCAGAGATAGAGGTTGTACCTGCCGGTGCAGCGAGAGAAGCCGGAATTGACAAGAGTATGATAATGTCATATGGACAGGATGACAGAGTGTGTGCATACACTTCTCTTATAGCTATGCTTGAGACAGAGAAGGTTAAGAAAACCACCTGCTGTCTGCTTACGGACAAGGAGGAAATCGGCAGTGTCGGAGCAACAGGTATGCAGTCCAGATTCTTCGAGAATACCGTGGCTGAGCTCCTTAACCTTATGGGAGTATACAGTGACCTGACCTTAAGACGAACCTTGGCTGCATCATCAATGCTTTCGTCGGATGTAAATGCAGCATACGACCCTATGTTTGACAGCGCTTTTGACAAGAAGAATGCTTCATTCTTCGGAAGAGGAGTCGTATTCTGCAAGTTTACCGGAGCACGCGGTAAGAGTGGTTCAAATGATGCAAATGCAGAGTATATAGCAAGAATCAGAAGTATGATGGATGATGGAGGTGTGTCATTCCAGACTGCTGAGCTTGGAAAGGTTGATGTAGGTGGTGGCGGAACCATAGCATACATTTTATCTCTGTATGGAATGGAGGTTATAGATTGTGGTGTGGCGGTGCTTAATATGCATGCACCATGGGAGATAACCTCAAAGGCAGATATATATGAGGCATACAAGTGCTACAAGGTATTCCTCAAAAAAGCATAATGTAATCTAAGGAAAACTGATAGGAAAGCATAAAGTATATATGAAAAAGGCATATCAAAAGTTTATATCACTGATTGTGGCATCCCTTTTGGTATGCCTTTTTGTTGTGCCGGAGAGATACGGTATCGCGAAGGATACATTTTTGTCGGAGTATACACAGGTTATATATAATCAGTCAAATGGTATAGGAAGCAATGAGGTAAAGTGTATATATCAGTCGTCTTCAGGATATATCTGGGTTGGTACAGACGGAGGCTTGTACAGGTCGAACGGAACAGAATTTCAGAGTATAAATCTGTGGGATACCGACAGAAGTGACGTGTATTCCATAAATTGTATAATGCAGGATTCAAAAGGCATTGTATGGATAGGAACAGAAAACTATGGTCTGTTCTATATCGAAAATGGAGAGACCTATCATCTACGAGATGAGTATTATGATGGCATCAAGAGCATCAAGGGCTTCTGTGAGTATAGTGATGGAACAATATATGTGTCCACATCAAGAGGCTTGTACCTTGTAAGATTCAGTCCTGATGATAATTCCGCATCTCTTGTAGCACATCCGGCCGCCAGAGCTGCAGGAGCAAGATTTGGTTCAATTCTCTGCTTTAATGATAGGCTCTGGATTCAAAGAGGGGACAATGAAATATATATCATGAATGCAACAGATGTATTGGATATCATAAGCTTTGGTGAAATAAGCAATGATAACATACAAAGCATGGAGCTTGTAGATGATAATGTGTATGTTGGAACCTCCGGCAATGAAGTGGTTGAATTTGCAGGTAAAGAGGTCTATAAAACACTTATGTCCACGGTTGATGGAATAAATGGTTTTATGAGCGACAATACAGGAAGACTGTGGGTGTGTGCTGATAATGGAGTTGGTTTTTTTGTTGATGAAGGAAGCTTTGTAAGATTAAATGAGCTGGAAGTTGACAACTATGTTAATGACATACTGATGGATTATGAGGGTAATTACTGGATTGCTTCTAATAAGATGGGCCTTCTTTTGCTGTCCAGAAGCAAATTCAGTGACTTTAATATGAAGACGGGAATGCCTGAGGCTATCGTTAACTGTGTTCTTGCTTTAGGAAAGGAAAAATATATCGGTTCAGAGGATGGACTTAGGATATATGATGCAGACAATAACAAGGTAGAAAATGAACTGACCGAGCTTTTAGGAACAACAGGAATACGACATATGTGCCGTGACATACGAGGTACCATATGGATTGCTACAGCGAGAAGACATGGTGTAGTACGAGTAGGCTCGGGAGGAGAGATTAAGAATATTTTGAAGTCAGACGGGCTTCCATCTATGTCTGTGAATTATCTTAAACCACTTAAGAATGGTGATATCGCGATTGCCACAGAGGGTGGAATAGCTATTGCGGATTCTCTTGGAAATATAAAGTATGTGTATGATGCTGAATATGGTTTTTCTGATGTGTATATTAACTGTATGTATGAGTATGAGGATAATAAGCTGCTTATAGGTACAGACGGAAACGGACTTTTCAGTCTTGATTTAAATAATCATTCACTTACTATATATACTACGAATGATGGACTTAATTCTGATGTGGTAAAAGCAATTGCTGAGGGAGATGAGTGTATATATATCGGCACGGATAATGGCTTATGTGTATACAATGACACCTTCAGAGGAATAAGCAGCATCGATTATTCAAATTCAATATATGATATATTGGTATACGACGGAAATGTGTGGATTATAGGTTCAAAGGGTGTTTTATGCGCTGATGAGGAAACACTGCTTGGAAACGCCGGAACCGTTGTAAACCGTTATTTTGATAGAAATGATGGCTTGAATAAAACCATAAATACAACCGGAAAATCCGGAATGGATATAAATGGGATATTATATATATGCTGTGATACTGGTGTGTATAGCCTGAATACAGCAAATATTCCGTACAATACTGTTGCGCCCAGAATAAGTGTTACGAGTGTTGAGGTTGATGGTAAGCTATACGAATTTGAAGATCTTGCAGATGGTCTTGTTGTTGATAGTGATACCAGTAGGATATCTGTAAAGTTCGCTGTTTTTTCTTATACAAACAGAGGAAATATAAATGTCGAATATAAGTTAAACGGTTTTGACGAAGCTCCTATAGTAATCAAGGGAACAGATTCCATGGAGGCGGTATATACAAATCTGGACGGAGGCGTATATGAATTCACGGTGAATGCTGTAAATGGTGATGGAATATCAGGAGAAAGAGAAGTTTCATTTATTATTGAGAAGGAAACAAGCTTCCTTGAAAAGCCGGCTTCAAGAGTATTATTAGCAATTGTTGTAATTATATTTTTGGTAGGCTTGATTTATGTAATGTTCAGACTTTTAAAAAATCTTAAGAAGAAAAATCAGGCATTTGAGGAGCTTTCAAAGGAGCATGAGGAGGCAGTGAAGTCGAGCAGTGCCAAGAACGACTATCTTGCGAATATGAGTAACGAGATAAAGACTCCAATCAATGTAATGATGGTTAAGGCTGAGGAATTACTCAACCTAATGGATAAGGATGAACCCTACAGAGCTGATATAGAGGAGATATATTCTACAGGAAGTGGGATTATAGAAAAGGTTGATGATATAATACTTCTGGCAAAGATTGAAGCGGGAAGAATAGAAGTAGACAGACAATCGTATTCAATATCGGATATAATGTTTGAGCTTTCAGAGTTTGCTACAAAGAAGCTTGTGGATAAGCAGGTTAAATTCTTCGTGGAATTGGGTGACTCTATGGAGAATGATGTAATAGGCGATGCAGGTAAGATTAAGGACATATTGAAGAGACTGCTGGATAATGCAGTTAAGTACACAAAAGAGGGTTCTATTACGCTTTCAGTAGATTCATTTGAATTTACGGATAAGAATCATCAGGATATGGTCAATCTTGTATTCACAGTGTCAGATACAGGTATTGGAATACAGGAAGAACGTTTGAAGGATATATTTCAGGTATACAGCATAGATGATAACAGAAAGAGCAATTTCAATGCGGGAAATGGTATAGGACTCGCGATTGCAAAGGGCTATTCGGACCTTATAGGTGCAGAGCTTCAGGCAGATAGCGTATATGGCGGAGGTTCTACATTTACGCTGTCTGTAAATCAAAGGAGTGTTCAGAATACGGGAAGAAACCGTATAGTAGCAAAGATAGATGAGATAGTATCTAAGGAGGATGCAGAAAAGCTTTGGCTTCCTGATGTAAAAATACTTGTGGTGGATGATGAAGAACAAAGTTTGGAGATAACGAAGAAGCTTTTATCGAAGTTTGAAATGGATATAGACACAGCTTCTTCCGGCATCAACGCCATAGATATGATAATGAATAAAAAATATGATGTAATATTTATGGATCTGTCATTGCCTGTTATGAACGGTATCGAGGTCATGAAGGAAATCCGCGAGATAGACGAGGCAGAGTATATGACTCTACCTATAATATCTATGGATATGGATGCTATTGATAAGAACAGAGATAAGCTTCTGGAGGAAGGCTTTACTGATTCGCTGGTTAAGCCTATCGATATAAGAAGAGCGGCCGCCATACTGAAGGATTGTCTTCCTCAGAGTAAGATAAAGGAAAGGGCAGCAAGCATCTCGGAGTATATACAGGCTTCCAGATATAGTGATGGAATCAAAAAGCTTCTTACATTTATCGATGTTGAGAATACGATAGAAAAAATAGGTGGCAGTATAGAGGTGTTCAACAAGCTTGTAACTGTATTTTATAATCAGAATATCACGACAATCGCTGAATTAGAGAAGAGGTTTCCTAAGGATATAAGGGGCTTTAAGGTTAAAATTCACAGCCTTAAAACGGGAAGTGCCAATATTGGAGCACAGGAGCTTTCACAGGAAGCCGGCAAAATAGAAACCGCAATTAATATTGGCAATAGAGAATATACAAAAGAAAACTTAGGTAAGCTGTTGCAGTGCTTGAAGCAGTTGCTTGAATGTCTGGCAGAATATATTCTGTATGTAGAAAACTTAAATGGTGCTACAAAGGAAAAAGAGGATTATATGACACAGACTGTTGAGGAAAAGGACTATACTCCGACAGACTCCTCAGATAGCGATGATGATAAACAGGAGCAGTTGCTTGTAGAGGCAGGCAGTGTCGATCTCGATATGCTGGAGGATATAAAATACGCAGCCTTGGACGGCGATTATAAGATGGCAAGCGAATATCTGGATATCCTGCAGAACCTTGAGCATCAGGAAACTGATAAGGGCTTCATAGAAAATCTCGGAAAGGCTATAGCTGAGGAAAATGTCGAGGATGTAGATTACCTAATCTCGACATATATAGATATGAAGTAAATGCACATAATAATGTTATGATACATTAAGATGGCAAAAAAATATGGCAAAAAAATATACAAAAAGTAGTTGACATATATAGGTCACTATGATAATATACATCTTGTCGTTGCGAGAGCAACACAAGAAATGCGCGAGTGGCTCAGCGGTGGAGCACCTCCTTGCCAAGGAGGGGGTCGCGGGTTCGATTCCCGTCTCGCGCTCTTTTTTTATTTGTTGGGAACAGAAGATAATAATATAAGTCGCAAGGACAGTATAAATGTTTTTAAGCTGTAAGGGCATCAAGACATCTTTCGGGGTGTCTTATTTTTTTTTGCCTTTTGCAATATGTCTTTTTGATAGAAATTTTTTGAATATTACAGGTTAAATCATCTTGGTGAAAACTATCTAATAAAAAATTCCTCTTGACAACAATGCTGTACTATTGTACTATACACATAGTACAGTAATACAATAATGCAAGGCGTGAAAGGAGACATAATTATTGGCGTGGAAATTTAATAATGACACTCCGATTTATCTCCAGATAGTAGAAGAGATAAAGCTTCAGATTGCAAAGGGACAGCTGAAGGCAGGTGAACAGATTCCGTCTGTAAGGGATTTGGCAGTTACAGCAGGTGTTAATCCGAACACTATGCAGAAGGCTTTGGCGGAGCTTGAGCGGGAAGGTGTTTTATATTCACAGAGAACCTCAGGAAGATTCGTTGCTGACAGTTCTGAGAGTGTGACTACTATGAGAGATGAAATGAGTGGGAAATATGTAGGTGGCTTTGTAAGCAGCATGAGAGGCCTCGGATATACTGATGAGGGTATAGTGGCTGCTGTTGAAAGGTATATTAAGGAGGAGCAAAATGAGTAATGTTGTAGAGATAGCTAATCTGGATAAAAGCTATGGAAAATCGAAGGTGGTATTTGAGGATTTGAACTTAAATCTTCCGGAGGGAAGGATAATAGGACTTTTGGGGCCTAACGGAAGCGGAAAGACAACACTGATAAAGCTTTTAGCGGGCTTGCTTAAGCAGGAGGAAGGCACGATATCAATTGCAGGAAATCCTGTTGGAGTAAAGTCAAAGGCTGATGTGGCATATCTGCCGGAGAGAACATACTTTAATGAATATATGAGGATAAAACAATTTATCAATATGTTCAAGGATTTCTATCAGGACTTTGATGAGAACAGGGCATATGAGATGCTTAGACTCTTAAAGCTTGACCCGAATATGACCTTCAAGAAGCTTTCTAAAGGAAATAAGGAGAAGGTTCAGCTCATTATGGTAATGAGCAGAAGAGCAAAGCTTTATCTTTTGGATGAGCCTATAGCGGGAGTTGATCCTGCTGCAAGAGACTATATACTTCAAACGATAATAAAGAACTATGATGAGAAAGCAACTATATTGCTGTCTACACATCTTATCTATGATATTGAGAATATATTGGATGACGTAATCTTTATCAAAGAAGGAAAGATAATATTACAGAAGGATGCGGACGAATTGAGAGAGGAAAAAGGACAGTCTGTTGACGAGGTATTCAGGGAGGTATTCAGATGCTTGGAAAATGTATAAAAAATGAGATAATAAATCGTAGCGGAAAGGTGTTAACACTTTCTGCGGGAGCATTGTTTTTTTCTGTAATTGTTCTGTTGTTTGGCAAATTAAGCAATGCTTTTAATAATACCTATATGAAAATAGCGTTTGGAATAATAGTAACTGTGTATGTGTTTGCTATGATAGCTATTGTTTCTATGCAGGTATTTATTCCATATACTGATTTTAGAGAAAGAATGTATAAGGATCAGGGATATCTTACACATACTTTACCGGTCAAAATGTCTACATTGATTATTTCGCGTATGATAGTGGATGTAATAACCGTGACAATACTTGCTATAATATATCCGATTTGTATATGTATAGCTACAGGAAATTTTGAAATCTTTTCAGATATCATAGAACTTATATCAGAGCTTTTGAGAGCTACAGGAAATGCTGCAGATCGCTCGCTTCTCATACTTGATGGCATATTATTCGTTATACTCATGTGGCTCAGTGTACTTTTTAGTATATGGTGTGTGAATATGGCTTACAGCTTTGGTCATGCATTCCCGAATTCAAAACGACTGATATCGGTTGTTTCATATATTGTACTTATTATAGCGGTTATGATTTTTGGAGAGCTCATCGGATATATAAGCCATGCTGCAGGAATAGATGAAATGTTTATTAAATCTGTTGATTCCATAGGCTCTACTTTAGGGCAGGCTAGTGTAGTGTTGGCATTAGCGAATATAGTTGAGCTTTTAGGCGTTGCGCTGCTTGCATTCGGAACCGGATGGTTATGTAAGAATAAGCTTAATCTTGAATAAACGCATGTATAAAAATCTTCCTCGAATATGGGGAAGATTTTTTATATTATAGAAGATACAGATATCAGGACATAAGATAAATGTTAATATTTTATGAAAATGTAATAAAGTGATGGTTGTTATGTGAAAAAAATGATAGAATAGCATATATGATAATAAAAAGGGTGATGCATGATGAAAAAAGGTCTTGTAATGGAAGGTGGCGCGATGAGAGGTATGTTTACTGCCGGCGTCATCGATGTATTTATGGAAGAAAATATAGAGTTTGACGGAGCGATAGGCGTGTCTGCCGGTGCAACCTTTGGATGCAACATCAAGTCGAAGCAGATAGGGAGAGCTTTCAATTACAATTGCAAGTATAGCAGTGATTATCGGTATGGCAGCTTTAAATCCTGGCTTAAAACAGGAAATATATTTGATGTGGATTTTTGTTATAAGGAGATACCGGAGAAGCTGGATATCTTTGATACGAAGACCTTTATGGACAATCCGATGGATTTTTATGTGGTAGCAACAGATGTTGAGACCGGGGAAGCGGCGTATCACAGGTGTACTGACGGAAAGGGTGAGGATTTGGAATGGATAAGAGCATCAGCATCACTTCCTGTTGTATCAAGGATAGTGAATATAGGAGAACGTAAGCTTCTGGATGGTGGTGTGGCGGACTCTATACCTATAAGGTATTTTATGTCCATAGGATATGATAAGAATGTTGTAATTCTTACACGCTCCGGTGAATATGTAAAGGGTAAGGACAGACTTGCACCGCTTTGCAGGCTTATATATAGAAGATATCCGAAGCTTGTGAGGTCTATATGTGACAGACCCGACAATTACAATGCCTGCGTAGAGGAGATAAAGAAATTGGAAA
>CAMALN010000014.1 GCA_945836565.1 uncultured Lachnospiraceae bacterium | reverse complement strand
CTTCAGCGCCAGGAGGAGCAACGCAAGGAAGCATTTGCCATGGACAGACACTATATACTTCATATAGGCGGAACAAACAGTGGCAAGACTTATAATTCTGTAGAACGGCTTAAGACCGCAACGTGCGGAGTATATGCAGGACCACTTAGGCTTCTTGCTTTGGAGATATATGATAAGCTTATGGCAGCAGATGTCCCGTGTACTATGGTTACGGGTGAGGAGCAGTATATCACAGAGAACAGCCGTGTTATATCGGCTACTGTTGAGATGGTAGATATGGACAAGGAATATGATGTGGCTGTTATCGATGAAGCACAGATGATAGTTGATCCTTTCCGAGGCGATAACTGGCTTAGACTCATAGTAGGTCTTAAGGCAAAGGAAATCCATCTATGCATGGCACCTGAGGCAGAGGATGTAATAGTCAGGATATTAAAGGAGCAATGCCATGCAAGCTATGAGATAGTGAGACATGAGAGAAACACAGAGCTTATATTTGAGGAGAAGCCTTTTAATATTGACAAGGATATATTAAGAGGAGATGCACTGATACTCTTTTCGAAGCGTTCAGTGTTGGATGTCTCTGCAAGACTTGAGTTGCTTGGTATAAAGGCAAGTGTAATATATGGTAATCTGCCGCCACAGATTCGTAAGCATCAGTTTGAGATGTTTATGGCAGGAGAGACTCAGGTTGTAGTAGCTACGGACGCAATCGGCCTTGGTGTAAACCTTCCTATAAGAAGGATAATATTTATGACTACTGTGAAGTTTGACGGTGTAGAGAGACGACCGCTCAATCAATACGAGGTGCGTCAGATAGCAGGGCGTGCCGGCAGACGTGGATTGTATGATGAGGGCTATGTTACTACTACGAGCAAGCAGGAGATAGAGAGATTAAAGCAAAGATACGAAACCTATGATCCTCTTACCTACGCCAGAATAGGCTTCCCGACCAATCTTTTGGAGCTGGATGAATCGATAGATGTGATATTGAAGGAATGGTACAGCATACCTCCTGAGTTTGAGGTATACCGCAAGATGGATGTGTCTGAGCTTTTGAACAAGTACAAGCTTTTGATAAATATGCTCAACTCAGAGGGAATTACCATGGGCAAGAAGGAGATATATTCACTTATTTCGTGTGAGGTTGATTCGGGAAATAATGAGTGTATAAAGCTCTGGCTTGATTACTGCAAGACCTATACCGACTCGGATTCGCTGATGTTCCCGGAATACGATGATGTAAAGGGCACAAATGATTTAGAGAGAGCGGAAACCTATTACAAGATGCTTGACCTTTATAATCATTTTTCGGTTCGTATGAATAAGCTTATGGATATTGAGCGTCTCGAACAGTGCCGTCTTGAGGTTGAGGATAAGATTATCGGAGAGTTAAATAAGAGCAAGAAGCACTATCTAAGACGCTGTAATTATTGCGGTAAGGCATTGCCTATCGATGGAAAAGGCAGTCTGTGCAGTAAATGCTTTGCATACTATCGAAGATAATATATTTTTGTATATAGAAAAAGAATGAAATAAAAATAATAAAAATAGTGGTATTATTGTAGCTTGTGTAGTAAAATCAAGTGGTTAATTGAGATAAAGGCACTTAAAACAGGTGCTTGAATATTAAAATATGATTTAAGAGGTGGAAAGATGCAGGAGTTAAAACCAATCAAAGAGGGAAAAGTACGTGAGATTTATGACAATGGAGACAGCCTTATCATGGTTGCAACTGACCGTATAAGCTGCTTTGATGTAATTCTTAAGAATGAGGTTACAAAGAAGGGAACAGTTCTTACGCAGATGTCTAAGTTCTGGTTCGATATGACAGAGGATATACTTCCTAACCATATGGTTTCAGTAGATGTAAATGATATGCCTGAGTTTTTCCGTCAGGATAAATTTGATGGAAACAGTATGATGTGCAGAAAGCTTGAGATGCTTCCTGTTGAGTGTATAGTACGTGGTTACATCACAGGTAGTGGCTGGGCAAGCTACAAGGAGAACGGTACTGTATGCGGCATCAAGCTTCCGGAGGGACTTAAGGAATCAGACAAGCTTCCTGAACCGATATATACTCCGTCAACAAAGGCTGAAATCGGTGACCACGATGAAAATATCTCTTACGAGCAGAGTGTAGCTCATCTCGAGAAGTACTATCCTGGTAAGGGAGAGGAGTATGCATCAAAGCTTCGTGATTATACTATAGCACTTTACAAGAAATGTGCAGAGTATGCTCTTACTCGTGGAATTATCATAGCAGATACAAAGTTTGAATTTGGTCTTGATGAGAATGGAAATATAGTACTCGGTGACGAGATGCTCACACCGGACAGCTCACGCTTCTGGCCGGCAGACGGCTATGAACCGGGACACGGACAGCCATCATTTGACAAGCAGTTTGCCCGCGACTGGCTGAAGGCAAACCCTGACAATAACTGGGAGCTTCCACAGGATATCGTAGATAAGACAATCGACAAATATCTTCAGGCTTACAAGCTTCTCACCGGCAAAGATTTATAGAAAGCCACTGGGGACGGGAAAACCGGCTTTTTTACTGTCCCCAATGGCCCATGTCTATATTAACCGGTAGGTACACGAATATGTATCTACAATAAAAAATGCTCGCGAATGCGAGCATTTTTTGTGCCATCGGGGACAGTAAAAAAGCCGGTTTTCCCGTCCCCAGTGGCTCAGTCGGTTCCTCGAAGCTCGATTATCGGGGCACCCTTGCCCTTGATATAATCGCCTGTGATAGTTACCTTTCCTATACTGTCGTCACGTGGTATCTCATACATGATATCAAGCATAAACTTTTCGATGATTGCACGAAGAGCTCTTGCACCTGTCTTTCTGGAAAGAGCTTCCTCAGCTATTGCTTCATATGCTGAAGCATCAAAGCAAAGCTTAACCTCATCCAATTCCAAAAGCTTCTGATACTGCTTAAGTATAGCATTCTTTGGCTCCTTCAATATCTTGATATACATATCCTTATCCAAGGCATCAAGAGTAAATAATACCGGAAGTCGTCCTAAGAACTCAGGAATCATACCAAAATCTCTCAAGTCCTCAACAGTTACTTCCTTCATTATATTTGAATTCTTGTCATGCTTATCCTTAAGGTCGGCATTAAATCCCATAGAAGACTGCTTATTAAGCCGCTGCTTTATAATATCCTCTATATCAGGGAAAGCACCGCCGCAGATAAACAGTATATTCCTTGTGTTCATAGTGGTAACAGGAGTCATGGCATTCTTACTTCCTGAACCAACCGGAACCTCGATATCAGCACCCTCAAGAATTTTAAGAAGTCCCTGTTGTACAGACTCGCCGCTTACATCCCTGCTGTGAGTCTCCTTCTTCTTCGCAATCTTGTCAATCTCGTCGATGAATACTATTCCGCGCTCTGCCTTCTCGACATCGTTATCAGCTACAGCAAGAAGCTTAGAGAGTATAGACTCTACATCATCGCCTATGTAACCTGCCTCAGTAAGTGTGGTTGCATCCGTTATCGCCAAAGGCACATCCAAAAGTCTTGCAATAGTTCTGACAAGATAAGTCTTACCACAGCCTGTAGGTCCAAGCATAAGCATGTTTGACTTCTCAATCTCTATATCATCCATGGTATTGGTTATAACTCTCTTATAATGGTTATAAACCGCAACCGACATAGCCTTCTTCGCATATTCCTGTCCTACCACATACTCATCCAGCATAGCCTTAATCTTATGAGGCGCAGGAATATTCTCAAGTGACAAAACCTTCTCGGCTTCATCACTCTTTGGCTTGGCTTTTTTCTTTTTAACCTTCTGTGACTTTGGAAGGTCATCAAAAGGCATAAATTGTGAAAAATTAATATTTGGGAATTTACTAAAATCCATAAACTGTGAAGCCTTATCATTTATGGTGTCAAAGCTCTTCTGCATACAATCCTTACATATGTGAAGGTTTGGCGGAATAGAGATGCACTCCCCGCACACAGACTCAGGTCTTCTGCATAGATAACAGTACTTTTCGTACTGATCATCATCCTTATTATCATTATTGTTTCCGTTATTATCTGGCATATTTCCTCCTACTGTATATAAACATATACTCTTGCTTTATTACATTAAATCTGACTACAAACCCAATTATAACACCTTTAACTCAAATGTTCTATGGTAGATTTTTGGGTGCGTTTTGAGTATAATGGGGGAAAGGTTTTTATGATAGGGGTGATTCGATGAAGAGTAGAGTGTTGGCTTATCTTTCTTATGTGGATGAGCTGCTTAAGAAAGATGATGTGGATTGGGAGAAGGAGGCGAAGAAGCATCTGGTGCAGATAGGGTTCTTTGCGCATGAGAGATTGATACATCTTATCGTGACGGCACTTTTTGCCATGGCTACCATAATATGTATATTGTATTTGAATGCTACGGGTTCGATGGTTATATTGGCATTGGTTGTGGCATTGTTTGTGCTTCTTATACCGTATGTAATGCATTATTATCTCCTGGAGAATAGTGTGCAGAGGATGTATAAGCAGTATGATGAGATGCTTTCTAGGTTTGATGATGCGTTTAAGATGTAAAGATTTAGTTTTATGTTGAGGTTGTATGTAAAAAATGGCTGTCACTTACTTAAGGTGACAGCCGATTTTTTATCTGTTATTTCTGTTTGTTTCTGTGGTGGTGTTGTTGTCGTTACCGTTCAAGAGGTCATTGGCTCCGTTTCCGATGTCATTGACTACATTGCCTGCAGCATCACCGATATCTTCTATAGCTCCGCCTACTCCATTAGCCGCATCGTTCACAGCATTTCCTGTGTCGTTTACGATGTTGTTGCTGTCTGTGTTAGTTCCTGTGTTGTTTGTTGTATTACCGGTTGTGTTCTCGGTAGTTGTGTTTGTCTGATTTGATGTAGTACCGTTGTTGTCGTTGTTGTTGTCATTGCCGCAGCCTGTGAGGCAGAAGGACAAAATGAAGGTTGACATTGTAAGCAATAATAAAAATTTTTTGTTTTTCATATATTTTTACTCCTTAAACATATAATGTAGTAATAGTATGTTTCGGAGAAAAAATATTATACATACTGTGGAAAAAGATGTGATTATAATGTAGGAAAAATGTGGAAAAAATGTGGATTATACACAGTAATGGTGGAAACAAAAGTATTGACTTTAAATAAGAAAATTGCTACATTGGAAATTGAACCCTTTTTTTAGGGATGCCCGCTAGGGCTGGATAAACTATATTGTGTACGCTGATATTATACCACAAAATGTAGTATTGTAAAGATAAAAAAGAGGTAAAGTTATGGCAGATATGGAAAAAGAAAATAAAAAAATTTTTGAAGAAAATTATGAAGAAAAAATTCCATATAATAGAAAATCTGTGGATAGGATTAAGAGGGCAATTTTGTGTATGGGTGCGGTTTTAATTGCACTTCCTATATATATAGGCTTGTACACGATGGTTAAGCTTAATAACCTTAATGACAGAGTTAATGATATGGAAGAAAAGGTTGTTATAGAACTTAATACATCGCTGATGAATCCGACAGGCGACCAGCTAAAGGATAAGCTCAGTGAGAATTCGTTATTGCTTGACTCGGGAGTAAATGGTGATATAGTTAAGACAGAGGTTGCGGAGAAGACTTATTTGGGAAGCTCAATGGAAAACACAAATGTTAAGAATGGAAAGACAGTGTATCTTACCTTTGATGATGGCCCAAGTGAGCATACCGCAGAGCTTTTGGATGTGCTGAAGGAATATGATGTAAAGGCTACATTTTTTGTAGTATGTAATCCTGATAAGTCTACATGGCCTATGTATAAGCGAATAGTGGACGAGGGACATACACTTGCCATGCATTCTTATTCTCACAAATATGAGGAGATATATGCTTCAGAGGAAGCGTTTATAGAGGATGTAAATAAAATAAGAGATTTCCTGTATGAGCAGACCGGTGTGGAATGTGATTTCTACAGATTTCCGGGCGGAAGCTCAAATTCCATGACCAAATCATATGTTAAGGATTTGATAGAGTATCTGGATGGGCAGGGTATTACATATTTTGATTGGAATTCGCTTTCGGAGGATGCGGTAAATCTAAGCCTTTCGCCGGAGGAGCTGAATGCCAATATCATGGGATATGTCAGGGCAAATGCCGGCAATTCAACTGTTTTGATGCATGATATAGATGCCTGTGAGAATACACTTACTGCATTACCGGCTTTGATAGAGACATTACGCAGGGAAGGCTATACATTAAGACCGATTGACAAAAATACCGTTCCTGTGCAGCACATCAGCTATAATAAGGAATAACAGGACATAGAAAAGATGCGTGAAGATTATAGGATGTATATAGATGGTCTTGAACAGGCTATGAATTACATAGAGGAGAAGTCTAAGCTCGGCTCGGTACCGGGCTTAGACAATATTATTGAGCTCTTAAACCGTTTGGGTAATCCCGAGCAGCACATCAGGTGTATGCATATTGCGGGAACGAACGGAAAGGGCTCAATTTTTTCGTATGTGCAGACTGCACTCTGTGAAGCGGGATATAAGGTCGGAAGATATGTGTCTCCTACTATATTTGATTATCTGGAGAGATTTCAATTAAGTAATGCCGGACAGAGTTATAATATGCCGGAGCAGACCTTTGTGGATATATTAAATGAGGTTGCCGGTAAGGTTAGTGATATGGAGAAGGAGGGGCTTCCGTCACCGACAGCATTTGAGATTGAGACTGCGGTTGCGTATATGTATTTTGAAAAAGAAGCTGTCGATATAGCCCTTATAGAGTGCGGTATGGGCGGAAGACTGGATGCGACCAATGTATTTGCGAGTAACCTTATGTCAGTGCTTGCATCGATAAGCTTTGACCATATGCAGTTTCTGGGAGAAACCATACCTGAAATTGCATATGAAAAGTGCGGCATAATCAAAGAAAACAGCATCTGTATAAGTGCACCTCAGCCGGATGATGCAATGTCGGTAATAGAAGCCTGCTGCAGGGAAAAGAATACAGAGCTTATCGTCGTTGATGAGGCTGATATAGAATTGCTTGGCATGGACGAGCTTGGAAGTGATTTTATATATAAGGATAAGAGGTATCATCTGGCGCTTCCCGGCGAGTGTCAGCTTATAAATGCAAGCGTAGCGATAGAGGTATTAGATAAATTAAAGAAAACAGGCGAAAGACCTATAGATATAGAGGGTGCCTTAGCACATACAAGCTGGCCGGGAAGATTCACGGTTATCAGTAAAAAGCCGCTTATGATAGTGGATGGGGCACATAATGAGGCTGCGTGGAAATATCTTGCGGATACATTGAATAAGCATTTTACAAAAAAGCAGTTTGTATTTATAATAGGAGTATTGAGGGATAAGGAATATGACAAGATGGTGGAGATACTTTCGCCACTTATGAAAAGGGCGATTACCATAACACCTGAAAGCCCAAGGGCGCTTGATAAGGAGACGCTCAGACAATTGATTTTGGATAAGGGAGTTGAATGCATAACAGCTGATGATGCTGATGCTGCCTGCAGGGAAGCCATAGCCTGGACAGGACATTCGGATGATAGGGCAGTTATGATATGCGGCTCGCTTTCATTTCTAAGGTCATATCTTGAATACTTTAAAATATAACGAAACAGAGACGGAAAATTGGATACACAGAAGCATAATATAAAAACAAATTCATTAGAAGAATTATCAAATAAAATATTAAACAACAGAACCTACAAGGAGCTCATGCAAAGGATGAGTGTTATGGAGAAGGACAGGATATTCTGCCTGCATGGCATAGAACATAGTCTCGATGTGGCACGTATAGGATATATTTTGATTCTTGAAAATGGGCTGGATATATCGAAGGAGCTGATATATGCGGCTGCACTTTTGCATGACATAGGTCGGGTGTATGAATATGAGGGTGAGAGCTCACACCATATAAAGGGAGCTGTCGTGGCAGAGCAGATACTTAGTGATTGTGACTGCGACAAACAGGATATAGCACTTATATGCGATGCGATAAGATGTCATAAGCTTGTGGAAAAGGAAGAGACGGATTTGAGATATATATTATACAGGGCAGACAAGCTTTCGAGAAACTGCTATGCTTGTGCGGCTTATGATAAATGCTATTGGGACGCGGATATGAAGAATAACAGCATTACCATATAGCGTATCTTATGTGTGATGTAACGCATAGCAGTATATGAATTGTGTATTTATTTAGGAGGACTACATGAAGATAGGCAACAGAGAGTTTAGACCGGGAGCAAGACCATATATCATGGGTATATTAAATGTCACACCGGATTCATTTTCGGATGGGGGCAGATATACAGATATAGACAAGGCGCTTGCACATGTAAAGGAGCTTATAGATGACGGAGCAGATATCATAGATGTAGGCGGAGAGTCTACCAGACCGGGACATACACGTATATCAATTGCTGAGGAGATAGAGAGAAGCTGTTTCGTGATAGAAGCAATAAAGGAGCGTTTTGATATACCTGTTTCGCTTGACACCTATAAGAGCGAGGTTGCCAGGGCGGGCTGTATGGCAGGTGCGGATATGATAAATGATATATGGGGCTTTAAGTACGATGACAGGATGGCTAAGCTCGTTGCAGAGTATAATGTGGCATGCTGTCTTATGCATAACAGAGAGCAGGCGATGTATGTAGACCTTGTGGAAGACGTAATCGATGATTTGCAGCAGAGCATAGATATAGCACTTTCTGCCGGAGTTGCAAAGGAAAAGATTATGATAGACCCGGGAATCGGATTCGCAAAGGATACAGATCAGAATCTTAAGATGATGAACCACCTGGAGGAGCTTAAGCGTTTGGGATACCCGGTATTGCTTGGCACATCAAGAAAGTCTATGATAGGAAATACATTAGGACTTCCTGTCGAGGAGCGTGAAGAGGGAACTATTGCAACCTCAGTATTGGGACTTGTGAAGGGCTGCGAGTTCTTCCGCGTACATGATGTAAAGAAGAATTACAGGGCACTTAAGATGACGGCTGCTATGCTGGGCAGTCATTGATTAACGGAGCATAGAGGAGAAGGTTAGTAGTTTATAAGGGAGGTAAAGGTGTATGGCATACAAACTATTTGGAGCTATATACGTAGGTTCCAGTGAGATAGCCATGAAAATCTATGAGATAAATAGTGGCAGGAAAAACTTTAAGGTAATTGATGAGGTTAGTAAAATCCTTGAGCTTGGTAAGGATTCCTTCGGAGAGGGAAGCATAAGGATTGACTCGATAAATGCCGTATGTGAGATACTTGACGGCTTTAAGGACAAGCTTAAGGAATATCAGGTTACAGATTACAGGGCATATGCAACCAGTGCTATTCGTGAAGCTGATAATACCGAGATAGTAATCGATGCGATAAAGAGAAAAACAGGTATATCGGTACGAGTACTCAGTAATTCGGAGCAAAGATATGTGAGCTATAAGGGATTGGTGGCAAAGTATGAGGAGTTTCATCAGGTAGTTAGTAAGAATACCGCCTTCGTAGATGTAGGTGCGGGCAGTGTCCAGATATCTCTGTTTGATAAGAATAATCTGATATTGACCGAGAATATCCATATAGGAGCTGTCAGAGTAAGGGATTATCTGTCTATGGTAGGAAACAGATACGGCCAGCTTGATAAGCTCATATCGGAATACGTAGACAGCGAGATAGTGACCTTTAGAAATGTTTATCTAAATGATAAAGAGATAAAGAATGTAATTGCGGTTGGAGAGTTTGTTAACTCTGTAAAGCGTATCATACCTGAGTATGTAAAGGATGAGAAGATTACGAGAGAAGAGTTTAATACTCTGTATCAGAGAATCGTGAATCTGTCACCGGAGCAGATATCTGAGAAGTACGGGCTTCCGTATGAGAGAGCGACGCTGATGCTTCCGAATACCATCATCTATCAGTCATTTATGAACAATTCAAAGGCCGAGGAGATATATGTACCAAAGGTTGACTTCTGTGAGGGTATAGCGGCATCGTATATTTCCGAGGGAAGCGGAGCAGTCTTCGGACACGACTTCAATGATGATATCATCGCAACCGCTCAAAATATATGCAAGAGATACAAGAGCAATAAAAATCACGTTGAAAAGGTAGCTGAGTATGCATTGCAGATATTTGACAGCGTCAAGAAGCTGCATGGCATGGGGAAGACAGAGAGGCTTCAGCTTCAGATAGCGGCTATACTGCACGAGTGTGGTAACTTCATAAGCCTCTCGGACGGAGCAAATAATTCATATTATATAGTTGCAAATACAGAGATACTCGGTCTCTCTCATAAGGAGAGAATGGAGGTTGCAAATGTAATACGTTACAATGCGATGTACTTCCCGGCCAGCTCAAAGCTGAAGGATTCCCTGGGAGAATGTGATTATATCAAGATTGCGAAGCTTGCGGCGATACTTAGGATAGCAAATATACTTGACAAGTCGCATACACAGAAGCTTACGGATATCTCAATATCTATTAAGGACGATAAAATGATAATAACTGCCAGAACCTATGAGGATATGCCGCTTGAGGCGGGCTTGTTTGAAAGCAGGGCAGATTTCTTCGAACAGGTATATGGAATAAGACCTGTACTTAAGGTGAAAAGGAGCGTGTAGAATATGGAAAAAAAGCAAAACGACAAATTCAGTGATTATACAAACTACACTAACAGGGAATACAGCTGGCTCCTGTTTAATTATCGTATACTAAATGAGGCGAAGGATAAATCCAATCCCTTGTTTGAGAGGATGAAATTTCTCAGCATCACTGCTTCAAACCTGGATGAATTTTTCATGGTAAGGATAGCATCTCTTATCGACCTTGTTCAGGCTGATGTGAAGAAAAAGGACATAGCAGGGCTTACTCCTAAGGCACAGCTTGAGCTTATAATGCCGGAGACCAGGGAAATGATAAGCAGTCAGTACAATACTCTGAACCGTTCTATATTGCCTGCTCTTGAAAACAGCGGTCTTAGGCTTGTGAAGCATTATGAGGAGCTTTCTGCCAAGCAGGCAGAATACGTGGACAAATATTTCGAGAGGGAGGTATATCCTGTACTTACACCGATGGCGGTGGACTCATCGAGACCGTTTCCTCTTATCAGCAACAAGTCCTTGAATATAGGTGCGCTTATCAAGGATAAGAAGAAGGATGTAGTAGATATAGCTACAGTTCAGGTACCTTCAGTGCTTCCGAGAATAGTGGCACTTCCTTCTGAGACAGAGGGCAGGGAGATTATACTTCTTGAGGAAATCATAGAGAAGAATCTGGGCAAGCTTTTCCTTAATTATGAGATTGTGTGTGCTCATCCGTATAGAATAATGAGAAATGCAGACCTTGATATAGACGAGGATGATGCTTCGGACCTTTTAAAGGAGATGGAGAAGCAGATTAAGAAGAGAGCCTGGGGCGAGGTAATAAAGCTTGAGGTTGAGGACGATATGGACAAGCGTCTGCTTAAGGAGCTTAAAAAGCAGCTTAAGGTAGAAAACGAGGTTATATATCGCATCAACGGACCACTCGACCTTACCTTCCTTATGAAGGCATACGGACTAGAGGGCTTCGACAATCTTAAGAGTAAGAAGTATGTACCACAGCCTGTACCGGGAATTAATCTTGAAGAGAATATATTTGAACAGATAAAAAGAAAGGATATATTACTGCATCATCCGTATTATGAGTTTACCCCTGTCGTGGAATTCATCAGGCAGGCAGCACTCGATCCGGACGTGCTCGCCATAAAGCAGACCCTGTACAGAGTGAGTGGCAATTCACCTATAGTTGCGGCACTCGCCCTTGCAGCAGATAAGGGTAAGCAGGTTACCGTATTGGTTGAGCTTAAGGCAAGATTTGACGAGGAAAATAATATAAACTGGGCTAAGAAGCTTGAAAAGGCAGGCTGTCACGTTATATATGGTCTGGTTGGA
This sequence comes from uncultured Lachnospiraceae bacterium, assembly GCA_945836565.1. Taxonomy (GTDB): domain Bacteria; phylum Bacillota; class Clostridia; order Lachnospirales; family Lachnospiraceae; genus Coprococcus_C. Next base: position 3,341 of record CAMALN010000014.1, on the reverse strand, counting down.
CTTAAGACTCATTCGAAGATTGCCCTCGTTGTAAGACGTGAGGAGGACGGTATAAAGAGATATGTTCACCTCGGTACTGGTAATTATAATGATATTACTGCAAAGCTTTATACAGATATGGGCTTACTCACAGCATCGGATTCGATAGGAGAGGATGCAACAGCGGTATTCAATATGCTTTCGGGATACTCTGAACCGCCTGTATGGAACAAGCTTATGGTCGCTCCTATATGGATGAAGGATAAGTTTGTGAGACTTATCAATCGTGAAGCAGATAATGCGAGACAGGGAAAAGAGGCGAAAATTATTGCGAAGATGAATTCTCTGTGTGATCCTGTTATTATAAAAGCACTTTACGAGGCTTCGGAGGCAGGTGTAAAGATTGACCTCATAGTAAGGGGTATATGCTGTCTCAAGACAGGTATTAAGGGAGTGTCTGAGAACATTACTGTTCGCTCACTGGTAGGAAGCTTCCTTGAACACAGTCGTATATTCTATTTCTATAATGACGGCTTTGAGGACGTATATATGGGCAGTGCCGACTGGATGCCGAGAAATCTTGATAAGCGTGTCGAGATAACCTTCCCGGTTGAGGATGCTGAGATAAAGGCAGAGGTTATAGACATACTTATGACACAGCTTGCAGATACTTTAAAGGCGCATATTATGCAGCCTGACGGTAGCTATGATAAGCTTGATTTAAGAGGAAGGGAAAAGCTTGAGGCACAGCAGTATTTCTGTAAGCAGGCCATATCCGGTGCTAAGACGGAAAAGAAGGAGACCTCAAGGGTGTTTATTCCAAAGACAGCAGAATAATTATATATGCGAATATATGAATATAACCACTCAACGTGGTTAAAAATACAAAAGGGAGGGAAAAATTGTGGAAAAATTTTTCAAAGTAAAAGAGAGAGGTTCTACAGTTCGTGCCGAAATCTTCGCCGGTATTACGACATTCTTCGCAATGGCGTATATCATCTTTGTTAACCCTGCACAGGTTGCTGCAGGCGGGGCATCAGGATGGCTGGCAGAGATAGCACAGGATGCAGGCTTCTCGGCAAGTATGGGTAAGATATGGAATGCTGTCTATATCGCATCTATTCTTGTAGCAGTAATCGGTACGTTGCTTATGGCACTCTATGCAGATATGCCGTTTGCACAGGCTTGTGGAATGGGCCTTAACTCATTCTTCTGTACATCGTTCGTAGCAGGGGCATTCTTCGCAGGTGAGGACGTAGTACTTGGATACCAGTCAGGTCTTGTAATTGTCCTTGTGTCAGGATTAGTATTCCTGCTTTTGTCTGTTACGGGACTTAGAGAGTACATCGCAAAGGCGATGCCTGAGTGTCTGAAGAAGGCTATACCGGCAGGTATAGGTTTGTTCATCGCTATGATTGGCTTCAAAAATGCAGGCATCATTCAGGATAATCCTTACACCTTTGTTCAGTTCTTTGATTTCCATGGAGTAATAAAGTCAGTTGATGGCGAAGCAGTTACCGCTATGGATGCATGGAGAGTGATGGTACCTGTTCTTGTTGCAATTATAGGTATCCTTATAATTGCAGTGCTCTCAAAGAAGGGTGTAAAGTCAAGCGTTATACTTGGAATAGTTATATCTACTATTCTTTATTATGTAATGATGTGGGAGCTTCCTTCGTTCGATGTAAGCTCAATAGGACAGTCCTTCAAGGATTTCGGTGAGATTGGTATAGGAGCAGTGTTTAGTGGTGATGCATGGAATGCAGCATTTAACAGCAGCTATGTTGGCGGTGTGTTCTCTGCAATCATATTAATCATTGCATTCTGCCTTGTTGATATGTTTGATACAATCGGAACTATATATGGTACTGCTTCACAGGCAAATATGCTTGACGAAAACGGTGACCCTATAAACCTCAACAGGTGTATGCTCTGTGACTCTATCGGTACAGTAGTAGGTGCTTTACTTGGTACATCTACCTGTACTACATTCGTAGAGTCATCATCAGGAGTTAGTGCCGGCGGTAGAACAGGACTTGCAAGTGTAATCACTGCTATCTGCTTCGCAGTATGTCTCTTCCTTACACCACTCGCAAGCATCATTCCAAGCTGTGCAACAGCACCGGCTCTTGTATTTGTAGGTGTTCTTATGATGAAGAGCTTCTCTAAGGTTGATATGGACGATATGCTTTCTGCAGTTCCTGCTTTCCTTACACTTATCATGATGCCTTTGACATATTCTATCGCAAATGGTATCGGTATCGGAGCAATTGCTTATGTAATCATCGCTCTCTTCTCAGGAAAGTTTACCAAGAAGGATATTGTTGTTACAATTATTGCGGCACTCTTCGTATGCAAATTCATCTTTGTAACAATGTAGTTGATTTTTATATTGTGATAAAAGCCATTACGCTGATTTTGTCAGTGTAATGGCTTTTTTGTAATAATTTTAGCGGTATTATATTTTGTACGAAGAAAAGAGTTGATAATATCTAATTTGTTGGCTATCATTAGTACACAATTAAGATTTTGGGGAGGACGTAAGATATGGACAGAATAATAATAACTAATCTGGAAATATATGCGTTTCACGGAGTGCTTGCGGAGGAGAAGAAAAAGGGGCAGACATTCATAGTGAGTGCAGAGCTTTATCTGGACCTGAAGCCGGCAGGGGTGTCGGATGACTTGGAGAAAACCGTTAATTATGCGGATGTATGCGCACTCATCGAAAAGGTCATGCTGGAGGATAAGTGTGATTTAATCGAAGCAGTAGCCGAGAATATAGCAAATGCAATTTTAGTTAATTACGAGAAGATAAAATCAGTGCATATAAACATCAGTAAGCCTATGGCACCTATACCGATGAAGTTCGAGACAGTCTGTGTGGACATAACCAGAAGCAGGCATATCGCATATCTGAGTATCGGCTCAAATCTTGGTGATAAGGAGGCTTATCTGGACTATGCGGTTGACCAGCTAAACATGGATGAAAGCATAAGAGTAAACAAGATATCATCATACATAGTCACTGAGCCCTACGGTGATGTGGAGCAGGATGATTTCTTAAACGGATGCTTAGAGATAGAGACTCTGTATGAGCCAGAGGAGCTTCTTGCGGTAGTAAATGATATAGAGGCAGGCGCGGGAAGAAAGAGACTTGTACACTGGGGACCGAGAACTCTTGATATAGATATACTTTTGTATGACCAGGAGATAATCTATGAGGACAAGCTGATCATCCCTCACATCGAGATGGCTAAGCGTGAATTCGTGCTTCAGCCTTTGGCGGAGATTGCACCATACGCATATCACCCTGTATACAGAAAAACTGTGCATGAGTTGTTGGATGAACTAAGAACAAG
>CAMALN010000013.1 GCA_945836565.1 uncultured Lachnospiraceae bacterium | reverse complement strand
ATTCCGGAATGCATGGGGTGGATATTTCCGGCGGATATACTAAGCTTTATACGGCAAGCTACGATGAAAATTATTCGGACGAGTATGATTTAGAGCATTACGGAGCCTTGGAGATAAACTATGATAATGGAAAGAAGTATGTAACTGTAGATGCAAGAGATGTGATTAAGCAGCTTCTGGCAGATGATAGTGAATATGGCTATGGCGATGAAATCGAGCCATATATTATAGATATTACAGAGGATAAAAGGCTTATAATTACGTATATAGGCATATACAAACAGCAGGGGGCACCGATATACAAGTCGATGCGTATCACCGGATATATATTGGAGAGATAAGGAGTTGGATGGGAAATGACGAAGAATATTACTGTACCGTTTACTAAGGAGGAGCTGTCAGAGCTTCACGCAGGTGATTATGTGTACATCACCGGAACTATATACAGTGCGAGGGATGCGGCACATAAGCGTATGTATGATGCGATATTGGCTGACGAAGGGGCTGATAATCTCACGAAGCTTGTAGCCGGAGAAGGAAAGTCCGGAGCAAGGCTTATGGAGGATGGAGTATTGCCGCTTGACCTTACGGATAATGTGATATATTATCTGGGACCTACTCCGGCGAAGGAGGGGCAAGTCATAGGCTCAGCAGGACCAACCACCAGCAGCCGTATGGACAAATACACCCCGCTTATACTTGCAAAGGGCTTAAACGGAATGATAGGAAAGGGAAAGAGAAGTAAGGCTGTTATAGATGCAATAGTTGCAAATAAGGCAGTATATATGGCAGCAGTCGGTGGTGCCGGTGCACTTTTGTCAAAATGCATCAAGGAGTCAGAGGTTATAGCCTATGATGATCTTGGAACAGAGGCGATAAGAAGAATGAGAGTAGAGAATTTCCCCGCTATAGTTGTTATAGACGCAGAGGGAAATAATCTGTATGAAACTGCTGTAGACGAGTATGTCTTAGAAAGGGAGTCAAAATGTCAAAAAGGGTAAAGGTTGTCTATGATGTAGACAAGAAGGAAAGGAAAAAAGCAAAGAAGAGTAAGGATAATGATGTGATTGAAAGCTATGAGAAGAAGCATTTTTCCAAGGGGAATGCTATAGCGATTACTGTATTTGTAATCGCCGAGCTACTGTTGTATTATCTTATAACACCGGCGCTTAACGTACAGAATCCGAGCTTTTGGATATGGATGATATTTACGGTAGGCATGCTGATATTCGTAACCCTTGATTTCAAGGCAGAGCGTATAGCAGCACCTAAGGAGCTTGTGGTACACAGGAAGCTTACAAAGGGCTTGCTTGTAGCAGCTGTATTATGTGTCGCGGCACTTTTTATAGGCGGTATATCTTCAGCCAAGCTATTTAATGCCGGAAGATATTCGACACTTATGCAGATAAGTGAGTGCGAATTCATGGATGCAATCCCAAGCTCAGAGGATATAAATGATATAGCGCTTATGGACACTGACAGTGCAAGGATAATCGGTGAGAGAGCGATAGGCTCGCTTTCGGATGTTATCAGTCAGTATGAGGTTAGCAAGAATTACAGCACGATTGACTTAAACGGTAGACCGATGAAGGTTGCTTCACTTGAATATGCCGGCTTCATCAAATTCCTGAATAATAAAAAGTCAGGTATCCCGGGCTATGTGCTTGTGGACCCTGTCAAGAATGAAGCCAAGTATGTGAAGCTTGATAAGCCTATCAAATACAGTCCTTCCGGCTTCTTCAACAATAATCTGGAGAGACACGTGCAGCTTTCATATCCTACGAAGATATTTGAGGGCTTCTTCTTCGAGATAGACAACGATGGTAATCCGTACTATATCTGTCCTACGCTGAAGTCGAATGCCGGTTTATTTGGTGCAAAGGATGTAAACGGTGTGGTAATATGTGATCCTTGCACCGGTGATACAACCTATTATGAAGTAAAGGATGTTCCGAGCTGGGTGGACAGAGTATATGACGGAAACCTTGCATGCGCAAAGTATGATTGGTACGGAACCCTTTCGGGAGGCTTCTGGAACAGTATATTCGGAAATAAGGGCTGTAAGAGAACAACGGATGATTACGGATACAAGGTAATTGACGGAGACGTGTGGGTATATACAGGTGTTACCTCGGTAAATGGCGACCAGTCAAATGTTGGATTTGTCCTGTCGAATCTTCGTACCGGAGTGACAAAGTATTTCCCTGTGGCCGGAGCTGAGGAGCATTCTGCTATGAGCTCGGCAGAGGGGCAGGTACAGCATCTCGGTTATACGGCATCCTTCCCTTCACTCATAAATGTTCAGGGTGTACCAACCTATATCATGGTACTGAAGGATAATGCAGGACTTGTTAAGCTTCATGCATTGGTAAATATCGAAAAATACAATATAGTAGCAACCGGCACAACACAGAAGGAGGCACTGTCTGTATATAAGAAGCTTCTTGCTGAAAACGGAGTTGCCATGATAGCCGATGATGGCGATAAGGAGCTTGATTATGAGGCTATGGGAATCAATCTGGCCGAGGTAGAGGTTAAGGATATCCAGTTTATAGTGGTGGAAGGCGACACGATAGTATACATTACCGATACAAAGGGAAATGTATATAAGCAGGCCTTTGCAGAGAATGAAAAGCTTATACTTGTCAATGTCGGAGATAAGCTACAGGTTATGTATTATGGAAGCGACACAGGCATATATGAGTTATATGATTACATGAAATAAATATTGAGTACTACAGATTAAGATATAATAAATCATGATTATTATATGGAACCCTAAAGAATAGAGATTAGTATATTAATAATCTGTTGTGATAGTAAATGAAAAAATGTAAAAAGAGAGGAAAGATATCAGATATGTCAAAGAAAAATGTAGCAGTTGTATTTGGAGGAAGATCCTCTGAGCATGAGGTGTCTTGTATATCGGTTGTTACGGTTGCAAAAGCCATAGATGACACAGAATATAATACATATCTCATAGGTATTACCAAGGAGGGAGAGTGGCTTCTTGTTGACAGCATAGCTGCTATACAGGATGGAAGCTGGAGAAACAGTGATAAGAATGCGGTTATATCGCCTGACACCAAGGGTGAAATGATAGTGCTGCCGGAGGGGACGCGTATAAAGCTTGATGTTATCTTCCCTGTACTCCATGGTATGTATGGAGAGGACGGGACCATACAGGGCTTGTTCGAGATGTCGGGCATACCTTATGTCGGCTGTGGCGTATTTGCATCAGCGGCTGCTATGGATAAATTCTATACTAAGCTTGTTGTAGATACTCTGGATATTCGTCAGGCAAAGTATGTACCTGTGCTTAGAGACCAGCTTACGGATATGGATAAGGTAGTGGCACGTGTAGAGAAGGAGCAGATCTATCCTGTATTCGTAAAACCGTCTAAGGCGGGCTCGTCTAAGGGTGTGTCGAAGGCAAATGACAGAGACGAACTGGTTGAAGCCCTGCGTGAGGCAGCCAAGCATGACTACAAGATTCTCGTAGAGGAATGTATAGTCGGCAGAGAGCTTGAATGTGCTGTACTGGGTTATGGTGATACAACTAAGGCATCCGGTGTGGGAGAGATATTGGCAGCAGAGGAGGCTGCGTTCTATGATTTTGATGCGAAGTATAATAATGCTGATTCAAAGACTGTCATAGGACCTGAGCTTCCGGAGGGCAAGGCAGACGAGATAAGAAGGAATGCCGTAGCAATATTTAATGCACTTGACGGTTTCGGGCTTTCGAGAGTCGATTTCTTCCTGGAAAAGGGAAGTAACTGCGTAGTATTTAATGAGATAAATACATTGCCGGGATTTACTTCTATCAGTATGTATCCGATGCTTTGGAATGCTGAGGGCTATGATATCAAAAGGCTTGTAAAGACCTTGCTAGATATGGCTGCTGAGAGAGTTACGAGATGAGGTAGTCGCGTATGAAGGTTATGCTTGAGATAGAGACTGTAAATGAAGATGGCGAGAAGAGCCTGTCGAAGAATGAAGCATGCATGGAGCTTGTCGAGGACGAAAAAGCCTACAGGGTTATGTATACGGAGAATATATATGAGGATGAGGCTGCGCCTTCTGAGTCAGAGCTTGTGATATCCAAGAATAATATGCGTATGATAAGGCGTGGTAGTGTAGCTTCGAATTTTCTGTATGAAAAAGGCACATTTCATCAAAGCATGTATGAGACACAGTACGGAAGCTTTCCTATAGCTGTGGAGACAACGCATTATGAGATGAAAAAAGTGGCCGATTGCCATATAGAAGCAAGGGCCACATATAAGCTTATCACACAGCCTGATTCACCGATGCTGATGGATGTTATAATCAGGCTTCGTCCTGTATAGGGTTAAGCGGCTTTATGCTGTATATTATACCTGCTGAGAATATCATAGCAGCTATAATACCAATCACAACACAGGTTAAGGTTGAGCTAAAATATTCGGGTTTTACCAAAAGCACACTTGAATTGAGTGCCATATGGAGTATGATGCAGGGGATGATGCCGCAAGCCTTATAGGCTACATAGCCTAAGACTAAACCCAGGGCAAAGGCGTATATTCCCTGTATTATATTGCCGTGATATAAGCCAAAGCAAAGTGCCTGAAGGATAAGTACCATGGACATAGGATAGCCCTTAACGCTGTCGGCAATTTTTTCCTGGAACAAGCCTCTGAACAGTAGCTCTTCACCTATTGGTGCAAGAATAAGAACTGCTATAAACATTGGAGCGGAGGAGGTCGGTCCGACAACTCCCGATACCATGGCATCGTACTCCTCGAATGCCTTTGGGAAGAAGGAATGACAGAGATTAAGGACACTGTCGATAAGAAACTGCCCTGCAATACCTGTGATTATTAAAAGATATGCTACAGGAGATGCAAAAAGCTTCTTTAGCTGTGTACCGATATGTCGTTTGCATTGCGATTTGTCATAGCTGCTATCCCTGTGCTGTAAATGCTTGTAATACCATATCCCGAATATAAGGATATATAGAGTATAATTTGCAAGCATTATATACGCGAGATTCATAGGCTGATTAAAGTCCTGTGTCAGAAGCTCATTGAAGGTGTAGCTTCCTCTCTTTTCAGAGGAGGAAACGCCTTTTATAATGAGGATTATTACATCAAATACTCTCACAGCGTATGGGAGAAGAAGTGCTGTCAACAGCACAAGAAAAGCACAGATAAACGTTTTCACGTCTATCTGCGCAATGCCATTTTGTATTATATTATCTGATACTTTTTTGTTCTTACCTGATTCCATCTGTAATCTTCTTTGCTTTTTCCTGTTCCTTCTTTAACTCAGCCTTAGACTTCTTGGTAAGTCCCTTTTCCTCGTTCTGCTTCTTAGCGAGAAGCTCGTCATTGAGCTGTCTCTGATACTCGGCCTGCTTTGCAGCCATTCTTGTTCTAAGGCTCTTCTTTTTCTTCTTGCCATCCTCAGCTGCTGCCTGCTGTGTAGCCTTCTTGCCACGTGTACTCTTTACACTGAGTATGTAGATTCCGCTTACCATGGCCTTAACCTCGCACTTGGTAGGGAGCTCATCGAATATTGCATCATCACAGATAAAGTTCATAATCTGTGGTCCTATCTTAGCCTTAACGATAGGCATCTTAGCCTTCTGATATCTCTTAGGAGTCTGCTCCATTACAATCTTAGGAAGCCCGGCATCCTTCATCGGCATAAGCTTTTTATCTATAATCATCATAGTCTGCTGTTGGGCGGCATCCATCATCTGCTGCTTCTGGGCAAGCTGCTTCTTCTGAAGCTTATCGCCTACCTTATATAGAATAAACATAATAACAGCGACTACGGCTATTATTATCAGTAATACTAACCACCATTTCATCTTAAAATCCTCCCTTTGAATGAATCGTAAATAATATATTATTTTTTGTGGGTACTTCTCATATTTTCTATTATCTCCGGAAGCTCGGCATATTTTGCCTTTCTTTCCTTAGGAGGCATGTCTGAAGGTACAAATGCCTCTCCAAACTCTATTGTCACATCGTTTTTTCTAACCAATTTCTTCGGGGCTGATTCGAGCAGAAGGTCAGAACCGGATATTGCTACCGGCACTATAGGACACTTCGCCTTTTCTGCCATCTTATAGCCACCCTGTCTAAATGGAAGCATTTCGTCAGCCTGATTTCTATGACCTTCAGGGAAGAGTATCATGGAATGTCCGAGCTTCATATACTCAGCCGCCTGATTAATGGTGGCAAATCCCTGCTTTATATCATCTCTGTCAAGGAATACACAGCCTATATCGTCCATATATTGTGGCAGCAATGGGAGCTTCTTCATATCTGATTTAGCTATAAAGCCTACCGGCCTCTTTACAACCTCATGGGTTATCAGTATGTCGAAATAGCTTCTGTGATTGCTTACAAACAGCACCGGTCCGTCTGCCGGAATATTTTCCTCGCCCTTAACATGTATGTGACAGCCGGCAAGCCAAAGCTCTGTCTTGAAAAAGCCCGATACCAGCTTGCGTGCCTTGCACCATGATTTGTCGGGATTTGTTTTCCGCAATTTGCGTAGGTAGAAATGGTATGGCAGACAGAAAAACAGTGCTATAAGCAACACCATTCCTATAAGAAATGTTTTCATATAATTCACCTGCTTTATAATATTTAACGTCCAAACATCTTACAATTCTCAAAAAGTCTTGCAGCTATTGCATCGGTAAGCGCATCCTCCTTGTATCGCCAAGCCCAGTTACCCTCGCATACACCCGGAGTGTTGAATCTCGCCCAGGAATCTAGGCAGAGGACATCCTGTAGTGGAATAATAGCCATATTTGCCACGGAGCCGAAGCAGGCACGTATAAGTATCCAGCATATGTCGTAGCCGTCGGTAGAGAAATATCTGCGAAGCTTATCCTTTGAGGATTCATATGCGTTCTTGTACCAACCTAAAGTAGTGTTGTTGTCATGGGTTCCCGTATAGCATACACAATTTCTGGTGAAATTATGAGGCAGAAAGTTATTTTCCTCAGGGTTCTCAAATGCAAACTGCAGAATCTTCATACCCGGGAATCCGAATTTGTCTCTAAGGTCGATAACAGACTGGTCTATCTCGCCTAAGTCTTCAGCAATTATAGGAAGCTGATATCCAAGTGTAGCCTCAAGCTGTGTAAAGAAGTTTACACCCGGGGCTTCTATCCATTCGCCGTTTTCAGCGGTAGGCTCTCCGTAAGGAACTGCCCAATATTTATCAAAGCCGCGGAAATGATCGATACGAAGAAAATCCGATACAGTTAACTGATGACGGATTCTCTTTATCCACCAATCATAGCCTGTGGCGGTATGGTTCTTCCAATTGTAGAGAGGGTTACCCCATAGCTGGCCTGTGGCTGAGAAATAATCAGGCGGAACACCTGCAACTACTGTAGGGTAGCCTTTGGAATCGAGCTGGAAAAGCTCAGGATTCGCCCATACATCCGCACTGTCCCAGGCTACAAATATAGGGATATCTCCTACTATGTACACGTTTCGTTCATTTGCATATTTTTTGATTGCAGTCCATTCGTAGTTGAAGAGAAACTGGATAAACTTGTAATAGCCCATCTCCACCTGAAGCTTCTTCTTCCATTTTCCCTTTGCGGAAGCAGATGGATGCTTCAAACTATCAGACCAGAGATACCATGGCTCTCCGTTGTGGTAATCTTTGCCTGCCATAAAGAGGGCATAATCCTCGAGCCAAAATGCCTCCTTGCAGAAGCTGTCGTATTCTTCCATAAGCTCTGCGTCAGTAGAGAAATTGTCCTTATAGGTGTCATCTATAAAACGTTCATATGCAAGCTTTAATAAAGCTGTCTTGAATTCAATCAGCTGACCATAGCTTACCTGCTCAGGATTCCATGCCGGCATATCATTAAAGTCGCTCTCAACAAGAAGATTTAGCTTCTTCAGATGGTCAAGACTTATGATAAGCGGCTGTCCCGCAAAGGCTGAAAAAGGCTGATAAGGAGAGTCCCCAAAGCCTGTGTGTCCAAGCGGAAGCACCTGCCATGTATTAAGCCCTGATTTTACCAGAAAATCTATGAATTTGTAAGCTTCATCTCCGAGCTCACCGATACCGTACGGACCGGGCAATGATGTCGGATGAAGCAGTATGCCCGTATATTTTTTGAAATTAGCTCCGACCAAAGAACTGTCTGTCATAATAAAAACCTCCGGTGAATAATTATTGGTCCCTTGCCATTATACATTATTTACCTGAAAACACAAATAAATTAGTACATTTTTATAAGTTTTTCAAATAACGGCAGTGAGCGCTCAACCATATCGGTAGTTACACAGTAAGATATGCGGAAGTGCTCAGGACAGAGGAAGCTGTCACCCGGAACAAGGATAAGGTTAAGCTCCTTGGCTGCCTTCCAGCAGAATTCATTTGCGTCAACACCCGGAGTACGAGGGAACATATAGAAGGTTCCGCCCGGCTCAACAATATGGTAGCCCATACGAGTAAGCTCTGTATATAATATGTTTTTGTTTTTCTCATATATTGACAGGTCACTTGTCATATCGAGTACCTTCTCTACAGCAAGCTGTATGATGGAAGGAGGACAGTTGTGACCTGTGAATCTTGAAATCTGTCCGCACATAGGAACTATAAGCTCAGCATTTTTGCAGGCAGGGTTTACAGCCACATAGCCTATTCTCTCACCCGGGAGAGATACGGATTTACTGAATGAATAGCAGCAGATAGAATTGTCATAAAGCTTTGAGATGAATGGTGCATCTACACCCGCAAATACTATCTCTCTGTACGGCTCATCAGATATAAGATATATCTCGTGACCGTATTCTGTCTCCTTTTTGGTAAGTATATCTGCGAGCTTCTGTATAGTGGCAGTTGAGTATACTATACCTGAAGGATTGTTCGGCGAATTCACAAGTACAGCCTGCACGTGCGGATTCATAGCCTTCTCAAACTCATCAAAATTAATCTGGAAGGTATCGATATCTGCAGGTATTACGGTTATCCTGGCACCGGTACCTTCAATATAAGGTACATATTCAGGAAAATATGGTGCAAAGGTAATGACCTCATCGAAAGCCTCGGTGGAATCCTTAGGAGTAACTACGCATCTTATCGCATGCGCAATCGCACCTGCAGCACCGGAGGTCATAAATATATGCTCCTTGCCGTAGTTCATACCGAAGCGTCTGTTGAGGGAATCAGCGACTGCCTGTCTGGTTGAATCGATTCCGAGAGATGGACTGTAGCCATGAAGCGCTACAGGATTCTTAGTCTGGAGTAATTCAATCATATAATCTGTGAATTCCTGTGGTACAGGAACTGATGGATTGCCGATAGTGTAGTTGTATACATTCTCAGCACCGATTTCTGATGCGCGCTGTGTCGCATATGTAAAAAATTCTCTGATGACAGAGCCCTTGCCTGTCATTTCCTTATACATCTGATTAATCAATGTTCTGGCTCCTTAATATATATTTAAGTCCTCACGACTTATATTCAGCTTTTAATCAAAAATAAAAAGTGCCGATATAGAAACCGGGGAGGAATCTAATCGACACTTTCTGAGGGGAGAGAGGATTCAAATATATGAAAAGCTCTTACAAGTCATAATATAACAATAATTTGTGTTCAAATTATGTCCTGTTTGTGAAATTTGGTTCACAATTTGATTTTTTATTTTTCTCCCACAATCTATAAGATTCTATATCTCTTCCTGATTTCCGAGTTCGCTAACTGATGAATCAAGCTTACGAAGCGTCTTCTGTATGGCATCATTGATTTCGCCGGAGTCATTTGCAAGCTTTCCGAACTCATGCGCAACTACTGTGAAGCCTCGTCCTGCCTCGCCGGCTCTTGCAGCCTCGATGGAAGCATTCAAAGCGAGGATGTTCTGCTTGTTCTCTATCTTCTTAAGTCCCTGTGACTTAACAGTGAGCTCCTTGATGAGTGCAGCAGCATTTCCGATTTCGCCATTGAAGTTTGAAATCATCTCGTTGTATTGTTTCTTTCTAAAGTTTGCCTCCAAAAGATTCTTTAATGATTCTACGAGAAGTGCGGCAGCAGCCTCAACCTTCTCCTCGTCAGCATCCTCATCGAGAGGACCACCTACTATAGAAGCAACGACAACCTCGTCAAGCTCAACCTCCTCACTAAAGGCCTCGATATTGTCACGAGAAAAACCAAGCTTATTAGAAAGGAAATTGCCCTCGTCATCAAGGATAACTGCAATCATATCTGTGGCAGCATTCCATTTAACCAGGAGTTCTTCTAATTGCTCTATATTGACATAGTCCTGTATCTTTAATTCGTCTATAGTCATAACTTACCTCCCTGTACATTATATATGTAGTCTTTGCTCAATACACTATATCCTATTTTATATAAAATCTGTACAAATTTCAACTATAAATGTATAATGTAGCATATTTATTTTAAATGAGTATATGTGAATGAAATATGCAATCAGAGCTTGGTTTGATTTGCGTAATATATGTGAGGTATGAGGATGTATATTTTTGATACGCATGCACATTATGATGATGACTGGTATGATGAAGACCGGGATGTGCTGTTAAAATCCATGAAGGAAAAAAATGTAAAGAAAATCTGTAATATAGGTGCAACACTAAAGGGCTGTGCGGATACGCTTAAATTAATAGATGAATATGATTTCTTCTATGGTGCAATAGGTGTCCATCCGACAGAGATTGAAGAGATAGAGGCCATGGGAGAGGAAGCCGGTTTGGCTTTGCTTAGGGAATATCTCGCACACGAGAGGGTGGTTGCTGTCGGAGAGATAGGACTTGATTATCATCTGGATAGCTGTGATGATGAGGTAAAAGGGCTTCAAAAAAAATGGTTCAGGCTACAGATGGAGCTGGCGCAAGAGCTTAAGCTTCCGCTGGTAATACACAGTCGTGATGCGGCGGCAGATACCTATGATGAGATGAAGGCTGCTGATGCAGGGCAGATAGGCGGAGTGGTGCATTGCTACTCCTATTCGCCGGAGATGGCAAGGCAGTATGTAGATATGGGCTTCATGATAGGCGTAGGCGGAGTCGTTACATTTTCAAACGGAAGGAAGCTTAAGGAGACGGTTGAGGCTATCCCGCTCGAGTCCATAGTGCTTGAGACGGATGCACCATATCTTGCACCGGTTCCGTACAGAGGAAAGCGTAATTCATCGGCGTATATTTCATATGTTGCAGAGGCGATAGCGGATATCAAGAAGATCCCAGTTGAAGGAGTGTATGAGACAACCTATGAAAATGCACATAGGCTGTACAGGCTTACTATGTAAGGCGGCGTTGAAATTAGTGGAGCACATTGAATGCGATGTGGTGAGAAAATAGCTTTATAGGCCAAATTGGATAAAGTGTGGTGCAAAAAGGAGATTGAATGGAGAAGCTAAGTAATCCGCAGGTTACAATCGAGATATTGAAAAAATATAACTTTACATTTCAGAAGAGATTCGGGCAGAATTTTCTGATAGACGGACATGTCATAGAGAAGATTATATCGGCGGCAGAGATAACAAAGGAAGATACAGTGCTTGAAATAGGACCGGGTATAGGCACTATGACGCAGTATCTGGCTGAGGCAGCAGGTAGAGTGTATGCGGTGGAGATAGATAAGAATTTGCTGCCGGTGCTGGCTGAGACCCTGGCTGAATATGATAATGTTGAAGTAGTTAATGATGATATACTTAAGGTTGATATAGCCGCACTTGTAGGTGATGTAAGCAGCCTTAAGGTAGTTGCCAATCTGCCGTATTATATAACCACGCCTATTATTATGGGCTTGTTTGAAAATCATATACCGACAGACAGCATTACGGTTATGGTTCAAAAGGAGGTCGCAGCACGTATGCAGGCGGGTCCGGGAACCAAGGATTACGGAGCACTTTCGCTTGCGGTTCAGTATTACGCACAGCCCTATATAGTGGCGAATGTACCGCCAAACTGCTTTATACCGAGACCAAATGTTGCATCCGCGGTAATCAGACTTACAAGGTGGGAGAATGCACCGGTTAAAGTAAAGGATGAGAAGCTGATGTTCAAGCTTATAAGGGCATCCTTTAATCAGAGACGCAAAACTCTGCAAAATGGTATACACAATTCATCTGAACTGCCGTATTCGAAGGAGCAGGTGGTCGAGGCTCTTAGAGCTATGGGACTGCCGGAGAGCATAAGAGGGGAGGCCCTTACGCTTGAGCAGTTTGCGAGACTGTCGGATATAATCGGTGAGCTGTAGAAATAAGTCGACGAAAAAATAGAATATAGATATAAGATGCGCATATACATATAGGACAAGCTATAGAATGGAGAAGGTTTTATATGGAATTAACGAGATGGGTATCTTATATCTACAGATATCGGGAGAATACAGACGAAAAAAAATGTGAAAATGCAGGCTTTGTGAAGGTACAGCAGCTCATGAAGGAGAGTGGGAAGAGGGCGCGTATCCAGCTCGGCTTAAGATTACATAAGCCTTATGATTGCGGCTGCAATGTGTATCTCACAAGACAGGGAGAGGTAGAATATATGAACCGGCTTATAATAAATGCCGGAGAAAGAGATGTGGCTACTGCAAAGCAAGAGGTGGGCTGGAATAAAGTAGGCGAAGGTGCATATGGCATACTGGATTATGAAGGGGTTTTATTTGTATGTCAGGATGGGGAAAGACTATTCGCAAACTGGTCGGACAATGAGATAAATCCATATGACATACAGGTAGCGGATGAACCGGCAGAAATGAATACCGCAAATATGCAGTCGGCTGTGGGAAATGGTGATGGTGTGATGCTTACGTCGGATATTGAAAATCACCATGATGTGAAGGCTCAGTCTGCAATGGGACAGGTTGCGGTGAGTGAGGAGCAGTGCGTAAATAGAAAAGCTTCGGACAGGCTAAGCTGGAGAGAATTATTTATAGTACGAGAGAAAATTCCGGATATAGAAATCGAAGGAAGACGTGAGGGACAGACTGCAGCTATAAGTGGAGTGAAGATATCCACCGCTGATATCGGGTTGCTTCCCTCTGTAAATTGGAAGCTTGGTGTGAACAGCTTTTTGGCACATGGTTATTACAGATATAATTATCTTATGCTGGGTAAGCTTACCAGAGGAGATAAAATCTCATATATTGTAGGTGTACCCGGAAATGATTCGAGAAGAGAAAGATATATGGCAGGTATGTTTGGGTTCAGAAATTTTGTAAGAGCCGGATATGAAGCAGGAAAAAATAGCAATCTCGGCAGCTTTGGCTACTGGATTACTATTGTTAAGACAGATGACAGGTATAACGAAGCAGATCTGTATTCCTGCCCATAATATTTGCACTGTTCGGCTCGATGTACATATATTTGAAATTAAGCTTTCCTGCCAGACAAAGTGAGGGTATATTGTCAGGATGGATGCGTACGTCAAAGCGCTGTATGTCGTAATAGCTTGCGAGAAGCTTCATTCCGGCAACACAGGCCTCATATGCATAACCCCGGTTCTGATGCAGATGGTCTATCTTGTAGCCCATTTCAGCACATTTTGTATAGCCGTCGAAGAATATATTAAAGTTGATTGAGCCGATGATGTGGTGTTCATCATTTTGTCTGTAGATATAATATCTTACGAAGCTGCCAAGCCGGTAGGCCTTGTACTCTCGTCTCAGGGCCTTGATATGGTAATCGAGAGTATAGAAATCTACAGGTCTGGTGGGCTCGAATTCCTCGAATTCAGGGCGGTTATTTTCATATAGTGCAAGCACCATAGTTGCTCTGTCTTCGTCCTCAATGCGGAGGATTAAGTGTTCGGTTTGATATACATCCGGTGCCATAGTGTGTCCTTTCTGTATCATAGTAAATAAATATATTTATGGATGATACGTAATATGTCATGTGTTTGATAATAATATATAATTTGAAATTTAAAATATGTCGTCCGTTTGACAATATGATAGCATATTCTAGCACGATGGCGGGAAGGTAACAATATGTAACCGATTATTTGCGATAAATTATGTAGAACAAGGGAGTAGTATGAAGAAGCTAAGCAATGACGAAGGATATATGAAGCAAGCCATAAGACTTGCAAAAAAAGCGGAGGGAAACGGTGATGTACCTATTGGTTGTGTGATAGTGCACGATGGCAGGGTTATCGCCAGGGGCTACAACAGACGCAATATTGATAAGACAACTCTTGCACATGCAGAGCTCATGGCGATAAAAAAAGCATCAAAGGTTCTAGGTGATTGGAGACTTGAGGATTGTGTTATGTATGTGACACTTGAGCCATGCCAGATGTGTGCAGGTGCAATAGTGCAAGCCAGAATACCCAAGGTAGTTATAGGATGTATGAATCCAAAAGCAGGATGTGCAGGCTCAATATTAAATCTGTTCGATGTTGCAAGGTTTAACCATCAGGTGGAGACTGTGAGAGGTGTACTTGAGGATGAGTGCTCAGAGCTTATGAAGGATTTCTTTGCAAAGCTAAGAGAGCAAAAGAAGAGACAGATTAGTGGGCAAGCTTGACTTAAGCAGGTATATTCGTTATAATCTGTTCTGTTATAAAGCTTCCATGCAGCCGGGGAGTTAGCGGTGCCCTGTACTCGCAATCCGCTATAGCGAGGGTGATGGTTGGTGTCGGGTCGTTCTTCTGCAGAGCTGCCCTTGGTAAGTGGCGTTGAGGTTTGGGTCTTGCGCGACGGGAACCTATGAACCGTGTCAGGTCGGGAACGAAGCAGCACTAAGTAGGACCTTCCGGGTGCCGTGAGGTAGCCTGGGCTGAGTTAACTGCTAAGGTAACGTCTGTGGAGACTTCACAAAGCCAACCGCATGGTTTTTTAATACAATTTTTTAGTTCAATATCCAACATTTTTATGTGATGAATTTGTGAAAAATGTATAAAATTTGAAAAACAGATGGTAATTTAATGTAAATAGTGCTATTATTACAATGTTATATTGTAAGTAAAGCATACCTGGGACAACTAAGGTTATAGGCTAAAATACGGGGTTGAGGGGCGGAAGCATGAACTACGCAGAGATAATAGAATACGTAAAAAAGATGACCGCTGATAATGGCAGACCGGACAAGTATAATTTTAGAAGCAGATATGAGCACACCATGAGAGTTTACAGGTGGGCTATAAAGCTTCAGTCAAAGCTTGGCGGTGATTTGGACATAATAGCATTGGCAGCGTTATTGCATGATATAGGATGGGATGATACGCGTGATCACGGAGAGGTCGGCGCGGAGCTTGCTGTCGAATATCTGGATGGTCTTGGAGTAGATCAGGAAACCATCAAGAGAGTCGGCGAGATAATTATGATACACGAGGATAAGGATACGGATGCCGAGCTGTCTCTTGAGTGTAAGATAGTTATGGATGCTGATTTGCTTGATGAGGTAGGTGCAATTAGTGTGCTGTGGGATTCCATGGCAACAGCGAACGAGGATGAAGCGAGCTACAAGAAGGCATATTATAGGATTAAGAATTTCTATCGTATCAATAAGCCAAAGATTAGAAGGTGCAAGACAGATGCCGCAAGAGCAGAGTATACCAAGCGTATGCAGCTTTTAGAGGGGTTTATAGCACAGCTTGAGAAGGAACTATTTTAAGTGCCACTGGGGACGGGAAAACCGGCTTTTTTACTGTCCCCAGTGGCCTTTTTTTGGTTTAAATGTATAGCTTTGACAGCCAGAGCCATTGGGGACAGTAAAAAAGCCGGTTTTCCCGTCCCCAGTGGCATCATTTTGCCAGCTCATCTATCATATCTGTAATAAGCGTTATGGAATCTGTGGTTGTGC
>CAMALN010000012.1 GCA_945836565.1 uncultured Lachnospiraceae bacterium | reverse complement strand
TGAAACACATAAAACTTCAAATAATAGCTCTCGTCTGCCGACCAGAGTATCGGGTGGTCGGGAGCCTGGGTTCTGAATTCAACCTGGCGAAGTCTCTTGTGTACACTGGTTGCTGCCTGTTCAATAACCTTTGTGAACAGCTCCTGTGTCATAAAGTGAGAGCAGGAACAGGTCGCAAAATAACCGCCGTCCTTTACAAGACGCAGACCCTTCATATTTATCTCTCTGTAGCCCTTGATAGCATTCTTCGTAGCTTCGCGGGATTTGGTGAAAGCCGGAGGGTCAAGGATAACCACATCAAATCTCTCGCCTGCTTCGTTTAATCTTGGCAGCTCGTCAAGTACATTTGCCTCCCTGAATTTCACTCTGTCCTCAAGTCCGTTTAGCCTTGCGTTGGCATTTGCCTGAGCTACAGCATATGCTGAGATGTCAAGTCCTAATACATCTGCTGCTCCGGCAAGTCCTGCATTAAGTGCAAAGGTTCCCATATGTGTGAAGCAGTCAAGCACTCTTATGCTTCTGTCATAGCTCCTCTTTGTGCCGAGCTCACCCTGTCCGCCTACAAGTCCCTTTACGATTCTTTGCATAGCAAGACGATTGTATTTCTGGTCTAAGAAGAAACCGGTTTTTTGTCCATTTTCCACATCAACCAGATAATGTACCCCGTTTTCTACCATCTCAACGTTTGTATCAAAGGCTTCTCCTATAAAGCCTTTGGCAGGAAGCATGCCCTCTTTTTTCCTGACCTTTGCATCACTTCGTTCATATACTCCGCGTATATCTATTCCGTCCTCATGCAAAACCTTCTTTAGTACATCTACTATAATTGGCTTAAGCCTATCAATTCCGAGTGCAAGAGACTCTACTACAAGCACATCCGCAAACTTATCTATAACGATACCCGGGAGGAAATCCGCCTCTCCAAATATCACTCTGCAGCTATTAAGGTCATATGCTGCAGGCTGCATAACAACCTTCCTATGCTCCCATGCGTTCCTGACACGTGCTTCGATAAAGGCTTCGTCTATCTCCTGCTCCGGATTCCTTGTGAGCATGCGAATCCTAATCTTCGAATTACGATTTATAAAGCCCTTACCCATCGGATATCCGTCAAAGTCATTTACAGCAACGATATCTCCATCCTCGAAGGACCCCATCACATTCTCTATCTCATTATCAAATATCCACATCCCGCCTTTTTTAAGCAGTCTGCCTTCTCCCTTTTTAAGTACCGCTATAGCCTTTACTTCGTTCATTCTGTATCTTCCCTATTATTTTCTCTCTCTAAGCTTAAGCTCAGGCTTATGCATAGATACTCTGGTATTTGCCGGAATAGAGGCTGTGATAAAGCTGTTACCGGCAACCACTGAATTCTCTCCAACTACGGTCTCTCCTCCAAGTATGGTTGTATTTGCATATATAACCACATTGTCCTCGATGGTTGGATGTCTCTTCACTCCGGAGAGTTGCTGCCCCTTCATAGTTGACAAGGCACCGAGGGTGACACCCTGATATATCTTGACATTGTTACCGATAGTTGTAGTCTCTCCTATTACTATACCTGTACCATGGTCGATGAAGAAATATTCTCCGATATTTGCTCCCGGGTTGATGTCTATACCGGTCTTACCATGTGCATACTCAGACATAATACGAGGTATATAAGGTATACCCTGCTTATAAAGCTCATGTGCTATTCTGTACACAAATATTGCAAAAAGTCCCGGATAACAGAATATTACCTCTTCCTTGCTTCCGGCAGCAGGGTCACCTGCAAGCTCTGCCTCGACATCCTTCAGTATAAGTTCCTGTATACGCGGTAAATTCTCAATAAAATCCAGCGCATACGCTTCCGCCTTATCCTCTATATTCTTGATGTCAGCATCCGTATTCTCATCCTTCTTATCATACAGCAGAGCGACTCTGATCTGCTTAAATAATTTCTCATATATTATTGCAAGTGTGCTTCCCGCAAAGCTCTCAAGCTCTACATAGGCTGTGTTTTCATCGCCAAAAAAGCCCGGGAATACAACCCTTCTGATCTCATTCACTATATCTATAATCTCTGACCGTTTTGGAAGCTTCTGTCCAACACTCACCTCAAAGATTCCTTGTCTGCTATAATTTTTTCCCAGCTCTGTGGCTGCCTGTGCTATCTTCTTTTTTATGTCTTCTCCCATGTCAATCCTCCATAGTGACGATTATTTATCTGTCACTATTATTTTATTCACGTATCCTGATTATTTCCTTTTCATACTGCTTTAGTAGTGTATCATATTTTACATATATCGACAAGCACCTCACACGTAACATACGATAAACTGTTACTGTTCAGACTTCTTACTTTATCGTCTCACTGTTATTAAGGACCGGTCCACTGTACAGATACAGCACATCCTGCCCGTCAAATTCAATGAACTGTCCTAAAAGCTCGGGTTGTATATATCTTATGTCAACCAATATAATCTCGCTATAGCCTGTAGAAAGATACGGTGCCAGACTGCTCGCAAACGAATCGCGGAACACCACAAGTCTCTTATCGGTGAGAGCATCCGGATTTTCTATACGAAGCAGAGATTTCGGTCCTCCGAGATACAGCTCATAGGCATCTCTTGACTCAGCCTTTGGCATATCATACATAGGAATATAAGACTCACTTTCATAATCGTATACGATTGCATCACTTAGCTGCTCACTTTCTACATAATACAGGTCATCCGGTTCAAGCTTCAGTGCGAGTTGTCCGTAATATACTCCGTAAAACGGTTTTCCTACCTCTTCACAAATATAATTCCTTGATATGTCAGCATCCATAGACTCAGCCAGAATAAGTGCAACCCCCAATATCCTCTCCTGGCGCCAATGTGTATCTGTTCTGTAATAATCAGAAGCCTCTAATGCTCCGGCTATATCTATATATACTGCATAGCTCATTTGCGACATCAGCTTATCCTTAAGCAACGCATAATCCAGCACAGGATACCCGCTTTCCTCAGCCAGGTAATATCCCTTGTCCGGAATAACACTTACATACACCTTCGTATCATTTGCGGACAAGTACGTGTCATAAATATATCCAAATCGTTCTGCCGCATGGGTAATCGAGGCTTCATTAAGCTTGTATTCAAGCTTTGCTATGCTTCCATCTATCACATAAAGTCCATTGCTTTCCTGCATCCGGTAAGCATTAAAATCCATCCATGCCTTCATTGACCTAAATCCATCACGCATAGGGAACTGATCCATTGCATACTGCTCAAAGTCCCTCATATACCTTTCATTCCACACAGCCTCCACAGACACCTCGGGTTTCGATGCAAGAGGTCTCCGCTCCGCCTCTGAAATGTCATCATCAGGCTTTATTATCCCCCACAGCATACATCCGAATAAGATTCCAAGGAACACAATAAGCTTTGCAATATCAGATATTTTATTTGTATTTATTGCTTTGCATTCACAAACTTCGTTCATAAGCGTTTCTCCTCTAGAATCTAAAATACAAAAACGGATTAAATGAGCCATTGATAATATATGCCGTGCATTCCAGCAGAAGCATACCTATAGCTATCGGCTCTATCACTTCAACCACCCTTGCGCCAAGCTTAGATTTCTTTATACTCTTATACACAATTTTAGGAAGCGGCGTCGCACCCACGATAGCTATCATCAAAACTACAGCATAGCTTATGAGATAGTAAATCGTTCCCTGTGAACAAACCTCCATGCCACCCATACCAAGCATACCTGCTATGGTTGTCATTCCCGCACCAACACTTTTTGCACCAAATATTACAAAGCTTATTATAATGAAGAACATTACATATATATGTCCCGCAACACTTTTTTCTTCAATTTTATTCACGCCGACTATTTTTTCTATGACAAGCAGCACACCAAATATCAAACCCCACAACACAAAGTTCCATGCTGCACCATGCCACAAGCCGGTAGCCAGCCATACGATAAATATGTTCAGATAAAAACGGGGCTTACTTACTCTGTTTCCTCCAAGCGGTATATACAGATAATCTCTAAACCAGCTTCCGAGTGACATATGCCATCTGCGCCAGAACTCAGTTATACTTCCCGAAATGTAAGGGTAATTAAAATTCTCTACAAGCTCAAATCCGAAGATATATCCCAATCCGATAGCCATATCACTGTATCCCGAGAAGTCAAAATACACCTGCAGGGTGTATGCTATAGCATATATCCAGCTCATAACAGCCGTTACTTCCTGTCCTGTTTCATATATCTGTACCAGCTCATATAATACATTTGCGATAAGGACCTTCTTGGAAAGTCCAATCACTAGTCTGCTTACACCATATGCCAGCTTGCTTAAGGTATGCGCTCTACTGCTAAGCTGCTTGTCGATATCAGTATAGCGAACTATAGGTCCGGCTATAAGCTGTGGGAACATAGCTATATACAATGCCAGATTGACAATATTCTTCTGTGCCGACGCCTTCCCTCTATACACATCAACCACATAGCTTATAACCTGAAAGGTATAGAAGCTAATACCTATAGGAAGTGCTATGTCCAACACTTTGACCGGAATGCCTGTGACAGACCTTACACTCTCCAGAAAGAAATCCGCATACTTGAAATACCCAAGCAAAAAAAGACTGCATACCAAGGAAGCAGTCAAAAACACACGTGATGATTTCTCTTTGCGGTAACGCTCTATAAGCAAGCCGAACACGTACGCCTGTGCAATGCTAAAAAGCATAAGCAACAGATATTTCGGTTCACCCCATCCATAGAAGAAAAAACTGGAGAGCAGAAGGATGCTGTTCCTCATACATTTCGGTGCCAGATAATACAGTGCTATCACTGCCGGCAAAAAATAATACAAAAATGTAATGCTTGAAAACAGCATCTTCCTACTCTCCTTAAAATCACACTATTTCAGTATCGGTTAATTTACAATAATGGTTCTTCACACATAATAGTTGCTGAAGGATATACCTGAAGAAGCTTATCCTTAAAGGTGTCTACCTGCTCATTTTTTCCGAAGAAGGATACAATGTAATCGCCCACACCCATAACAACAAGCTTGTCCGGGAAACCGCACATCCACTGTCTGTCCTTCAGGTTTGCCTTGATATTATCCGCAAACGCAGAGCACTTGTTGGAATCCTTAATGTGAAATGCTCCACAGGTAAAGGTGTTTGCATTCATCATATGCATAAGTGATGCAGCGTCATCTGCCCACTCTACAGTATCCTTCGGTACGCCAAATACACTGTCTATGGCCTCAGCATCCTGCAGGTCATAGATTCCCGGTCCATCCATAGACATATGCTCCTCACTCATATCACCGCCTGCTGCCGGAAATTTCTCCTCATCAGCATACGTTGTCCAAACACTGCTTAAAAGCTCCAGCGCACTTGCTATCTCCGGCTTCCCACTCCCTGATCCCTTGTCCTTTGATGAGCAGCCGGTTAGACAAAGCAATAGGGAAACCATACAAAACAGCACTCCCAAAAGCTTGCTATATTTAACTCTATCCTTAAACATTTTAATACTTACCTCCAATTATTAATCTACATTATACGCAGAGCTCTCTATATTATGCTAATTCCAATCTCCTCATAGACTCAAGCATGCGATCCGTATTATTTCCAGCTAAACGTGACTAGTCCGATTATATATATTGCCAACACACAAATTGGTACGAAATACGCAAATATCGGTTTCATCCAGCTCTTTATCTTCATACCTTCTCCTTGATTCGCCTCATCAACAAGCTTGTCCCAGCCCCAGCCAAAACGCTTATTGGTACAAAACACAGCTATAACCAATGCACCTATAGGAAGGAGATTCATACTGACTATAAAATCCCAGAAATCCAGCCATGCCGTTCCCTCTCCGAACGGATGAAAGGAAAGCTTGCTGTAACCAAGTGCCGTAGTAAGCGCAACTGCAAATACACCGATTCCACATACGAGACATCCTTTTTTTCTGCCCCAACCGGTCAGCTCCCTCACACAGGCCAATATATTCTCACATACTGCAAGCTCGGTAGACAATGCCGCAAATACCATAAAGGCAAAAAACAGGCTGCCCCACAATCTTCCACCATTCATATTTCTAAATACGGTTGCCATTGTGTCAAACAAAAGAGCCGGGCCCGCACCAACCTCAAGGTCGTATGCAAAGCAAGAAGGGAATATTATAAGTCCCGCAACTATCGCAACCATAGAATCAAGCAGTATGACATTTAAGCTCTCGCCAAGCAGGCTTCTCTCTTTTCCGATATAGCTTCCAAATATAGCCATAGAGCCTATACCGACAGAAAGCGTAAAGAACGCCTGATTCATCGCAGCTACAACCACCTCCGGTGTAATGCACGAAAAGTCCGGGACCAGATAAAATTTATATCCATCCACTGCCCCATCTACAGTTCCGCTCTTTACTGCCAATACAATCATAAGCATCATAAGCATAACCATAAGATACTTTGTTATTCTCTCAAGTCCGCCCTGCAGATTAAATGTAAGTATTGTGAATCCAATGCAGATTGCAACCGCAAGATATAAAACATTTATCGTAGGATTGCTTATCATATCGTAAAATCCAAGCTCCTCCGTCTTGCCCGTTACAAACATCACAAAATAATATATCATCCAGCCGGTAACAACTGTATAAAATGCCATAAGGCATATATTGCCCACAAAAGCCGCATAGCCGTGAAGCTTCCACGCCTTTGAGTTGCTCTCAAGCTTATCATACATCTTTACTACACTAGCCTGAGCTGCCCTTCCTACGGCAAATTCCATCGTAAGTGCCGGCAATCCAAGCAACAGAAGACAAATGATATATACTATAACAAATGCTCCGCCTCCATTTTGACCTACCATCCATGGAAACTTCCACACATTTCCACAGCCGATTGCGCACCCTGCACTGAGCAGAATAAATCCCAATCTGCTACTCAATCTCTCTCTTTCCACGGGTATTCTCCTATCTCACTTTTTCTTCCCATACGGACTCTTTAAAGCCCGTGAGTACGGTATCATCCATTACTATAAGCGGACGCTTCACAAGCATTCCGTTGCTTGCAAGAAGCTTAAGCTGCTCGTCCTCACTCATATCCGTAAGCTTCTTTGAAAGCTCCATCTCACGATACAGCATACCGCTCGTATTGAAGAATTTCTTCAGCGGCAGACCACTTCTCTCGTACCATTTTTTAAGCTCCTCATATGTAGGATTATCCTCTACAATGTGACGGTCCGTATATTTTACATTATGCTCATCCAGCCACTTCTTTGCTTTCTGACAGGTAGAGCATTTTGGATACTCAACAAATAACATAACAACCTCCATTTTTCACAGTATTGCTCCTATAATAACACACTATCTCCAATTTACCAACACAAAAGCCGTTAGGAATTCATTAGGAAATCATTACCTGTAAACTTAAGCGCAGGTATTAAACATCAAAATATATCTCCTTCAGCTGAAGCTTTTTATCGCCGTGATATACGAAGAACAGCGGATATATCCCATCCGGAATGTCGACCTCTGTCTCGTAGGCTTTCCACTCGTTCGCAGTCTCATCCGGTCTTATGACTGCTATACAATCTCCTGTTTCAGCCAGTCTTACTTCCAGCTGCGGCATATGCGTTGCCTCGCCCGGTCTGCGTATCTTATGATTCTTGAATTCAAACTCTCCGCTTCTTACATCTACTCTCACAGGACCTTCATAGCTTACCCGGTTGCTGTCATCCTCCATACGTGCGACTATGCCTATCCCCTTTACCGAGGAAAAATCAAAATATTTGAACCCAATAAGCGTTCCTTCCTCTATCTCACCGATGAATCTGTCATCACCTATGTTGGTAACATTTGGGAAGGCTTCCTTGAACACACTGTTGCATCCGTGCGGCATACTTCCGTTTGTTATATTGCAGGCAATGACAGCGGGATATCGCCCCTCCGCAACAAGCGGTCCGGCATTCAAGCCACAGCTTGTAATCTCTACCTGGTCTATGCTTCCATCGAAATTGATGGTAACCTTCTCAGCACAGCCCTGTCTGCTGTAATCGGACTTGTGTGTAAGCCTGTGATAGAAGATGTACCACTGACCGTTTATACACTCCAGACTGCCGTGCGTTGTACCCGTCATATTGAGCATATCCTCAGGCTTACGTCCCTCATAGCCTATATCCGCATTTGAAACTATAGTTCCGCCAAAGACAAAATCCCTGTCCGGATACTCGCTTGTCGCATAGCAAAGCTCGTGATTATTCCACGACGAATATATAAAGTAATATTTTTCACCTATCTTCCTCATAGATGCTGCTTCAAAGAACGGATGCTTCTCAAAAGAGGTTCCTTTTACCTTATACGGTATGATATGCCTTGCCTCCTCCTTTACGGTCAGCATATCGTCCTCGAGTGTAAGCATTACCGGTCCCATTATGCTGTCCGGGTATGAAAGTATCTCCTCTTTAGTTCTGCCAAACATCTCTATCTCTGAATTGATGCCTGCATCGCTTGTATAGAAATCTTCTTCCTCTTCAAATCCATATTGTGTTCCATAATAAAGTCTTATCACACCGTCATCATTCATAGCGCAAGGATCAAAGCATACATACTTCATCATAAGACTTCCGTCAGGATTTTGTACATGTCCCAGATACTCAAACGGTCCATCAGGCATATCACTCACAGCCACACTGATAGGCTCCTGATATCCACCTATGCCGTACTCCCCTGCCATACAATAATACAGATAGTACCTGCCGTCATTTCCCCTGACTACATCAGGAGCATACATATATTTACGTCTCGGATAAGCAGGATCCTGTGATGCCTTATATGCTATACCCTTGCTACTCCAGCTGCTTAGGTCATCCACAGGTGCCGAATATACTGCATAGTCAAGCATACAAAAGGTATGCCCGCCCTCCATGTCGTGCGAGCCATAGAGATAAACCCTGTCGCCGAATACATGCGGCTCCCCGTCAGGTATATATTCATGTAGCGGCAAATACGGATTGTATGCCTGTTTCCTTACTCTTCTCCTTCCAAGCTTCATAGCTGCTTTCTTAACCTCAGCCTTAAGATACTCATATCGAAGTCTCTTTTCTTCCTTGGCAAAATGAACCTCTCTTAGCTGCTCCGGGTTTCCTTCATATACTAATTTCTCATCCCCGAACTGCTCGCTTGTAAGGTCAAATACACAATTATCAACAACGTTGTAGCAATGGAAGTTTCCATCAGGTCTCTCTATGCCATATACCTTACCGCCAAATATATCCTGCGCCAGAAATGCTGTTATAGAGCATTGTCCGCAGGTCTTATTGTCCTTACTCCAGCTTTCTCTCATTCTTGGTGCACAGGTATCCGCACACCAAAGCTCTGACAATATGTCATACAACTCACGTGGGTTTCTTATCCATCCGTATTCATTATCAAGCGCCGGCACATCTGCTCCCTGCCAGCCGTAAAAATTATAGCTCATAAGCGGCCTACCTTTCATTAAACAACCCTAGCTCTCTAGCGGTCTTACTCTTAGTGTGACTCCCAGTTCATCGCATATTTTTCTGCAGCGCTCTATCTTGTCCTCCGGCATAACCTGCTCGACCACTGTCATCACTACATTTGGCACATACTGCTTCGCCAAAACTGCAAATTCCTTTATCGCCTCATAGGACTGTATACCGTAGCTTGACCTCGTTATCTCAAGGAACTCCTCTGCCTCCGGGGCATTTAATGAAATCGATATCGTATCCACCCTTCCTTCAAGCTCCGGTGTAACATCCTTTCCATATATCAGGTTAGCCAGCCCAATAGTGTTTACCCTAACCTTAAGCCCGGGATATGTTTCTTTCAGCCTGTCAATCACACTGCACACATCATACAATCTCTCCAAGGGCTCACCAAAGCCACAGAACACAAGCTCATTTATGACACTTAGGTCGTACTGGCCAAACAAGTCCATTACTTCGTCTACCGTAGGCTCACCCTCTCTAAGCCACAACGAATTACCCTCTAGCTCTTTTTTTGTCTGGCGCAGGCAGAACACACAGCTGCAGGGACATTTATTCGTCATATTTACATATACATTTTTACCGGTCAAATCACCGCTTTTTGCAATATCAAGGTAACCCTCCTCGCCGACCCTTCCGGTCACTGTATATAATATCATCTCTAATCCTCCATCAAATCCTTCATGAACATTTCAAAGCATAGTCCCCAATGATTCGGCACATTATTATCCTCACAATACTTTATACATTTCGACGCGAAATCCGCCGCCTTCTTCACCGCCTCATAGAAGCTGTGCCCATTCATATACATTCCGGCTATCACAGAAGTGATAACATCACCGGTTCCGCTTCTATCCTCACCTATCCTGTCAACCATAACTATACGGAAATCATATTCATCGTTATATATGAAGTTTCCTATCTGCGTTTTATTGAATGGAATTCCGGTTACAACTATGTGCTTCGGCCCAAGCTGAGCCAATCTCTCACACATAAGCTTCAGGTCTTCTAATGTAACATTTTCATGCGGATACTCCATATCCAGAAGCGTACATATCTCGGTAAGATTTGGCGTGATTATATCCGCATAGGTGACAAGCTTCTTCATCTTATCACACATAGCCGGTGTATAGGTTTTATAAAGCTTGCCATAGTCTCCCATAACCGGGTCAACTATAACGAAGTTGTCATCAGTCTTGAAATGATTGATAAAATCTATGACTATATCCACCTGCTCCTCCGAGCCCAGAAACCCCGTCGATATAGCATCAAATTCCATATTTAGCTCCTTATAGGTCTGTATATAATCCTTCATTTTAGGGGTGTAATCATCAAAATAATATATCGGAAACTGTGTATGTGTAGACAAAATCGCTGTAGGTACAGTCACCGCCTGTATCTTCATAGCAGAAACTATCGGTGCCATAACAGCAATCGAGCATCTTCCAAAGCCTGTAACATCATTGATTAAGGCTATCTTTTTTTGCATAGCAAGCCCTCCTAAAGCGCATATTTTTCATACGAATCGTATCATATAATAGATTTCTTTACAATATGCAGCTATGGTCAATACATGTTATTACAGCCACGTCATACTAAGCCAAGTATACAGAATTTACTTGACATACCTAAGTCCAACTGCCACTATGCAAGTATTCACTTGCAGCTAATGCGGTTATAGTTGAATAGTGTATTAGGTGCCGCCACATTTATTCGCTGAAAGCCTCTTCCGGTTGCTCCGAAGATTTTTTTGTTTTTTTATGGATTAATGGGTTTTATAGTGGAAAAGGTTGTTGTATAATGTAATGTATCAAAACCAAAGAAGGATACATTGTACATGAGAAAGTATGCTAAAGTTATATATATTGCAAGTATCATATCTGTCCTTTTTCTTCTTGCTATGTTCTGTTTTCATGAAAAGGCAGATGAATTTGTGCTGTCCGACAAAGAAGCATATCATGTATTAGATGACTATGTCTATGTTTCATATGATGACGCTTCCTCCCCAACCGGAATTACCCAGGAATACCACTGGAAACTTGCAGACATCCCAAAACGCAATTGCGCAGTAGCGTTTTACATTGTTCACCAGGGAATAGAAATATATATTGATGATAAGTTAGTGTACAGCATCACCCCCGGAGAAAAGAACATTTTTTCAAAGGGAGTGGGTTGCAAGCTGGTAAAAGCATACGTATATCCCGAAGATGAAGGGAAAGAAATCCGCATACTTGTACATCCACTTTATAAAACCAGCATACAAAACAAGCTCACAATATATTTCGGGAACTATGATGCCTTAAAGAGAGATGTAGTAATGAGGGATATGCCGATTATCATAATTGGTATCTCTTGCCTTATAATAGGATTGATTTTGACTATTTTTTACATCATCAACTGTAAAAAGCCCGAAATCAACTCCGGTATTTTTCATATGGGAATATTCGCCATATTTACAGGCTTATGGAAGCTGACTGATATATGGACCTCAACTTTGATAATCAACCACTCCCTGTTATTATCTGCGATGTCCCTCATATCACTTCCTATAATGGTTTTATCATACATTTTCTTCCTGCGTGACCAGTTCGATGAAACAAGACACAAACTGTGGAATATAACAGGTATTGCCTGTGGCAGTATAACATTGTTAATTACCATTCTGCAGTTCACCGGTATAGCAGACTTAAAGCAGTCTCTTATATTAAGTCACTGCATGGTTGCCTTTGTATGTATTTTCAGTTTGTCTTTAATAATCCGCGAGCTGCATAACAAGGTTTCATCGCCAAAGATAAAGCTTACCTTTGTCTGCTGCATACTGTGTCTGACCGGCTCATTTTTAGATATTTGTATGTACTACTATACACACCATTCCAGCAATGCTATCTTGGGAATGCTGGCATTCCTGTTTTATATAATCAGCATGGGCTTTATCTCCTTTCATGAAACACTGTATCTGGTCAAGAGAGGAAAGGATGCCAAGCGTTACGAGCAGCTTGCACTGCATGACGAACTCACCGGACTGTACAGTCGTGTATTCTATTCACAGTATGTTGAGAAGCACAAATTAAGAAAGGATAAATGCTATGTAATTATGTTTGACATAAACAATTTGAAGCAGTGTAATGACACCAGAGGTCACGCATATGGCGATATGCTATTATGCGACAGTGCTCATTTGATTGAACAGGCATTTCTTCCTGACGGACGATGTGTACGTCTGGGAGGCGACGAATTCTGTGTTCTGTTAAGATACAGCGATGAGGATGAAATAAAGAACTATCTGTCAGAGTTTGAACAACTGATAAACTCCTTTAACAAGAAACACCCTGACAGATTCAGTGTACAAATCGCATATGGATATTCCTGCTATGACGAGGATACAGACTCTGATTTGAATGATACCCTGAGCAGAGCAGACAAAAAAATGTATGATATGAAACGCAATATGAAGAAGGGAAAAACGCCTGCATAACCCGGACCTAACGTCCGTGTTATGCAGGCGTCTCTTCAAAGTATCTATAGAGACAATCATTTCATGCTTGTAAGCAAAAGCTTAATATATCATACTCTCCAATAACCATTTGCCATTCTCATATACAAATGCACCTGTTGCCTCATATGGCTCCCTAACAGGTTCATCTGAAGGCCACTCCACAGTAGCGGTCATCTTAACCTCTACTCTGGTATCTGTAGAAGCTGTAACCTCTATCTGATAATCAGTCCAGTCAACATAGTATCCCTTACCGCCGCATAATGTCATATTAAGATACAGCTTTCCGTCCTGATTAACATACTTTGGTTGTCCCTCATATGGATAATTATACAGATACATATCGGCAGCTTCCTGACAATATACCGAACGCACATATTCTTCAAAGCTATCCCAATCAGCAAACTCCGATGGATCAACCTCTACCAAATCTCCCATCGATGTATCATACTCACCACCAACCGGCATAAGATTTCCAAGGGCAAATATATTTAAGTTGCAATTGATGTTTTCCTTCATAAGCGCACGCATGGTAGCCTCATCAAGCTCGGCGCTAACATCCGAAGCACCGCCGCCGGTCTCCTGCGCTATCTCTGTCGTTGTATCATCAATTGTCAGAACCTCCGGCTTTTCTGTCGACTCCGTTACTTCAGTCAACGTAGTAACCTCCGGCTTAACCGTTAACTGTGTTGTACTCTCTGTTTTCTTATCTGTTTTATCTCCACAGCCTGCCAATGCACATATTGTCATCATAGCTATGGCACATATAGCGATTTTTTTCTTCATAAGCTTTCCCCTCCTGAATTATATATATCATATCCATAATCGCTAACGTTCGTTAAACAGATAATATCCGACGCTACAACAAAAGTCAATCCGCTATACAATAATTAAATTACAATTTGAAAAAAATTAATAATTTCATAAAGATTTGTATTCACGCAAGGATAATTACAATACTTTACTTCCATTGGCTGTAAGCTTAAATCTTGCCCCCAAAACTTCCGCCGCTTTTCTACACATCAGCATTCTTCCAAGAAAGATTTCAAAATATTCATACATCGTACAGATTTCCTCGTCAATCTGCAGATTCAATGATATGAGATGTTTTTGTACGTTTACCTTAACCGCCGCATTTGTTACTGCATAATTAACTCTGTCATGTATATCATATGTTGCCTTATCCTTATTCTGAATACGATTCCTTCTTACATCAGTCTTGTCTGCAAGTATGAGCGCTGCTGATATAACATCTATAGCTCCACCTGTGGATTCATCATGATTTCCTATAGCCGATGCAATAATCACTCTGTCTTCTAACGGCATATCCATTTTCTCCAGAATCGAATACGCCAAAAGTGCTCCATATTCAGCATGATTATTTCGATTAATTGCATTTCCTATATCATGCAAAGCTCCTGCTATCTCAGCGAGCTCTATCTCGTGCTCTGAATAGCCAAACTTTGACAGAATCATTCCTGCTCTTTTTGCAACAACCGCACAATGTTTTTCTGAA
Organism: uncultured Lachnospiraceae bacterium; assembly: GCA_945836565.1. Classification (GTDB taxonomy): domain Bacteria; phylum Bacillota; class Clostridia; order Lachnospirales; family Lachnospiraceae; genus Coprococcus_C. The sequence continues at coordinate 1,329 of CAMALN010000012.1, read as the reverse complement.
TGGTCTGTAAATCCCATTACATTCAGATTCGCGTTGCCTTTCTTTAAGAAAGCTTTTACTTCCTCATTTCGTAGTATATCTTTATAATTCATATTTTCTACCAGCTTCTAGGCATTAGCATATGCTTCAGCATAAAACAATTCCTGTGAATTAAGCTTCTCATCATTTACATCTCTGTCAGCATAATCGCCCTTTGCCGTAAGCTTCTTTCCTTTTTCATCATCCTTCATCATCGTTTCAAACATCCAATCAAGTTTTTCCTTTAATTTCTCATCAAGAATTGGTGCTGCAACCTCGACTCTTCGTATGGTATTTCTTGTCATAAAATCTGCCGAAGCAATATATACCCTTTCACGCTCCTTGGTGCCGAAGCGATATATTCTGGAATGCTCCAAAAATCTTCCGACTATACTTACAACCTTGATATTCTCTGTATAGCCTTTTACTCCCGGAAGCAGACAGCATATGCCTCGAACAATCATCTCAATCCTAACACCTGCCTGTGATGCTTCTACCAATTTTTCGATTATTACTTTATCTGTTAAGGAATTAACTTTGATGCCTATATATCCGTCTTCTCCATTTTTTGCATGCTCAATTTCCTCATCTATCATATCCAATACTTTATTCTGCAGGCATTTTGGTGCTACCAGAAGGAGGCTTGAATTCTCCACAACCTCACCCTTATGCAATGCAGCAAAAACCTCAGCAGCTTCCCTTCCGATTTCCTGATTTGCAGTAATGAGAGACAGGTCAGTATAAAGCGCGGAGGTCTTCTCGTTATAATTTCCCGTACCTATCTGTGTTATGTACGATACACCATCCTCTGTTTTTCTGGATATCAGACATAACTTAGAATGAACCTTATAACCATTCAATCCATAGATTACCCTACAGCCGGCATCCTCCAAAATTCTTGAATAATTTATATTGCTTTCCTCATCAAATCTTGCTCTAAGCTCCACTAATACTACGACTTCTTTTCCATTCTCAGCTGCCTCTACCAATGCATCCACAATCTGGCTTTTATTTGCCAATCGGTACAATGTCATCTTGATGGATACAACACTGTCATCTCTCGCCGCCTCATACAAAAGATTGATAAATGGTTTGATACTCTCAAACGGATATGATAACAACACATCCTTCTCCATAATCTGAGGTATCAATTTGCTTTTATCATCAAGCTGTGGTGTCATCCTCGGCGTCCGTCTCTGATAGAAAAGCTCATCCTGATTTGTATCCTTCAAAAAGCCTTGAATAGCAAATACAAAGGACATATCTAATGGTACCTGAGAGATGAAAACATGATTTTTATTTATATTTATA
>CAMALN010000011.1 GCA_945836565.1 uncultured Lachnospiraceae bacterium | reverse complement strand
CAATATACAGCTTGCATATGAAGATAATATTTTATGAAGGGACATATACGCCCCTCGGTGCTTAGCGATTTGTGTAGCAAGAGCTTAGCACCGCTAGGAGAGGAGGCGTCCATGTGCCGAAGGCACATTTGGAATGACGCCGACGACATGTCGCAGAACGTATGTGATGCGACGCCTACCAGAACGTATCTAAGCGCAAGCGGTCCCGGAATAAAATTATTATCTTCATATGCAAGCGTCATAGCAACTAATTATATATTGACACGACATATTTTATATGGTAAATTCAAGTAAGCTGTAAGCGTGCTATATGCACCAGACAGGTTATACAAGATATGAGTAGAGGTGCGGTTTCCAAGAGTACCCCACAGGATAACTTAGATTAGATGATTGTGGGCAAAAGGGGAGGTCGCCGAAGGGTATGTTTGACTAAGCATATGTACCCTGGTTTTGCAGTTAAGAGCTGCACGACTGTCATCGTTATTATACGTATGGAGCGCTACTTTTGAATCCCATGGATTCAGGTTGGATTACCGATTTTTCCAGGTTGGCACTCGTATGTTGTCAACCTGTTTTTTTGAGCAAGAATATATTTTTGAGGAGGATAACTACATGGCAATTTTTGAAGGTTCGGGTGTTGCGATTGTTACACCGTTTTTTGAGAATGGAGAGGTGGATTACGAGAGCTTCCGAAAGCTTATTGAGTTTCAGATAGAGAATGGAACTGACTGTATCATCGTATGCGGAACAACCGGTGAGTCATCGACACTTACTCACGAGGAGCATTTGGAGTGCATCAGATTCTGTACAGAGGTTGTAAATAAAAGAATCCCTGTAGTAGCAGGTACCGGTTCTAACTGTACTGAGACAGCAGTTTATCTTTCGCAGGAAGCAGAGAAGTATGGAGTTGACGGACTTTTGCTCGTTACCCCATACTATAACAAGGCTACGCAGAAGGGCCTTATCAAGCATTTTACAACTGTAGCAAACAGCGTAAAGGTTCCTATCATACTTTACAATGTGCCTAGCAGAACAGGCTGCAACATACTTCCTGAGACAGCAGTTGAGCTTGCAAGAAATGTTGAGAACATAGTTGGTATCAAGGAAGCATCAGGAAATATCGGTCAGATAGCACATCTTGCACAGCTTGCAGATGGATGCATAGACATCTATTCCGGAAATGATGATCAGGTAGTGCCTATTCTTTCACTTGGCGGAAAGGGTGTAATCTCAGTTATTGCAAACATTGCACCGAAGAAGACACATGACCTTGTAAGAAAGTATCTTGACGGTGATGTTAAGGGTTCACTTGAGCTTCAGCTTGCATCACTTCCGCTTTGTGATGCGTTGTTCTGTGAGGTAAATCCTATACCTGTCAAGAAGGCAGTAGAGCTTATGGGCTTCTGCGGAGGTACGCTTCGTATGCCGCTTACAGAGATGGAGGAGGCACATGCACTTAGGCTTGAGCAGGCTATGAAGGATTACGGCGTACTGTAATATTATAACATTTGATAAAAAAGGCAGGCATTGTCCTGCCTTATCGTGTATTATAAGGAGGAACTTGGATATGACAAAGATTATCATGCATGGCTGCAATGGAAAGATGGGTCAGGTAATAAGCGGTATATGTGCTGAGGATGCTGAGGTAGAGATTGTAGCCGGTATAGATATAGCAGATAATAGAGAAAATGGATATCCTGTATATACGGATATAGATAATTGTGATGTTGAGGCGGATGTAATTATAGATTTTTCATCATCAGTGGCAGTGGATAAGCTGCTGGAATATTCTAAGAGACGTGGTATACCGGTTGTCCTTTGCTCTACCGGACTTAGTCCGGAGCAGCTTACTAAGGTAAGCAATGCTTCTAAGGATGTTGCCATATTGAAATCAGCAAATATGAGCCTTGGTATCAATACCATTATCAAGCTTTTGAAGGATGCGGCAAATGTATTTGCACCGGCAGGCTATGATATAGAGATAGTTGAAAAGCACCATAATCAGAAGGTGGATGCGCCTTCCGGAACAGCACTTGCGCTTGCAGATTCCATAAATGAGGCAAGAGGAAATGAGTATGAGTATGTATATGACCGTTCATCAGTAAGAAAGAAGAGAGATAAGAAGGAGCTTGGAATCTCTGCTGTAAGAGGAGGAACCATAGTCGGAGAGCATGAGGTTATATTTGCGGGTATCGATGAGGTTGTAGAGATTAAGCATACAGCATACTCTAAGTCGGTATTTGCAAAGGGTGCGGTTGAGGCAGCAAAATTTCTTGCAGGAAAGCCGGCAGGTATGTATGATATGTCTGATGTTATCGGTTAGGAGGAGCTATGTATCAGGATGAAGTGGTATTGTGTACAGCTTCAAGATATGTTCAGAAGTTTTATCTGAATCCGGACTTTGACAGCCTTCCGGAGCTTGTTAAGGATGAACTTAAGATTATGTGTGTTCTCTTCACGGAGGAGATAGGCGGCATAATTGTCCTATACTTCGATGATGAGGGAACCTTAAGGATAAGAACAGAGGCGGAAGAAAACGACTTTTTATATGATGAAATCGGAAGCGGTCTTAAGGTTAGACAAATCATTACGGATAAGAAGGAGCTTTTCGAGCAGCTTGAACAGTATTACCAAACCTTTATGTAGAAGGAGAGAATATGTTATTTGCAATAGATGTAGGAAATACCAATATTACAGTCGGACTTTTTGATGGAGCTACACTGTTAAGTACATTTAGAATGACAACAGGAATTGCCAGAACCTCAGACGAGTACGGAATGTTCCTGGGAGACTGGTTAAGTCTTAGGTCTATGACAAGGGATGACATAGATGCGGTTATTATCGCTTCTGTAGTTCCGAATGTTATGCATTCACTCACAAGTGGCGTTATAAAATATCTGCATGTTACTCCGATTATAGTTGCACCGGGTATCAAGACAGGAATAAATGTAACTATTCCGAATCCGAAGGCTCTGGGTGCCGACAGACTTGTGGATGCAGTTGCTGCATATGAGCTATACGGAGGTCCTGTTATCGTCGTTGACTTTGGAACGGCGACTACACACGATTTGGTGCTTGCGGACGGAAGCTTTCATTCAGGGGTAACCTCGCCGGGTATCAGACTTGCAGCGAGTGCACTTTGGACAGGTGCCGCAAAGCTCCCTGAGATAGAGATTAAGAAGCCTGATTCGATACTCGCGAAGGATACTGTGAGCAGTATGCAGGCGGGAGTGTTCTATGGCTACATCGGACAGACCGAATATATAATAACCAAGATGAAGGAGGCATCCGGTCTGGAGGGTATAAAGGTTGTAGCGACAGGAGGATTAGGAAAGCTTATATCAGAGAATACTGATAAGATAGATATATATAATCCAAACCTTACATTGGAGGGCTTGAGGCTTATATATGAGAAACAGTAGGATGTAAAGAAAGAAATAGGAATGGACAGAAATGATTTTCGCGACAAGATAATATTGGCGCCTATGGCAGGTATTTGCGACCTGCCATTTCGTTTGTTATGTAAGGAAAAGGGTGTGGACATACTTTATACAGAGATGGTGAGCGCAAAGGGGATGTATTATAACAATAAGAATACGGAGCCGCTTATCACCTTTGAGGATATGGAGCATCCTATAGGTGTGCAGATATTTGGCAGTGAGCCTGAGCTTATGGCCGCGCAGGCTCTAAGGCTTGAGGAAAGAGGCTTTGACTTCATAGATGTAAATATGGGGTGTCCGGTACCGAAGATAGTAAATAATGGTGAAGGCTCAGCACTTATGAAAAGTCCTAAGCTTATAGGAGATATAGTAGAAGCTTTGGTTAAGACCTGTCATATCCCAATTACAGTTAAGATTAGGGCAGGCTTTAGCAGGGATGTGAAGAATGCTCCAGAGATAGCAAGGATAGCCCAGGCGGCGGGTGCTACAGCTATCGCCGTTCACGGAAGAACCAGGGAAGAATATTATCAGGGAAGGGCTGACTGGGACATCATAGCGGCGGTTAAGGCAGCAGTAGACATTCCTGTTATAGGAAACGGCGATATATGTTCGGGAAAGGATGTTGTGGCAATTAAAGAGCAAACCGGCTGCGACAGTGTAATGATAGGCAGGGCTGCAAAGGGAAATCCATGGATATTTGAGGAGATTAAGCATTATCTTGAAACAGGTGAGGAATTAGAACGGCCTAAGCCTCAGGAGATACATGACACTATGCTCAGACACGCCGAGCTTATGATAAAATACAAGGGAGAATATACTGGTATACATGAAATGAGAAAGCATGTGGCATGGTATACGCAGGGACTTAAGGACTCTGCCAAGCTTAGGGCTGCCATCAACAATGTGGAGAGCTTTGACGAGTTGAAAAAGCTTATAGGTTTTATTGCAAATTAGTGCTCTGCGTTGTATAATGATGAAGATGTGTGTGAAGCTTTTTAAGTATGATTATAGATACAATTTAGGAGGAACTAATGGGTTTTTTTAAGGATTTCAAACGTGATTTTGCTCAAGCGGTGAATGAGCTTATGCCTGATAAGGATGAACTCGCAGGCGAGTACGATGACGAGGATATGGTGAATACCTTTGATGAGACTGAGGATATAGATAATATAGATATTGCTCCGGAGGATATGCTTGAGAATATAGATGAGCCGGAATCCGGTGATTATTCTGATTTAATTATGGATGAGGTTCATAATGCGAGCAAGGAGTATGAACAGTCTCAGGAAGAGGAGGAAGAGGAGAAGTACAATTCAGAGAAGGCATATGTGGATAGTCTTCCGAATGCTGAGGTTATATCAGAGCATGATTTCAATGACTTAAGCGATATAGATGAGCCGGCATCAGAGGAAGCTGTGACGGAGGCTGAATCAAATGATGAAGAGGTTATGCTTGACGACATAGATGATGAGAATATGTCGGAGGGAACAGGAGACTACAGTAATCCTTTTGATATGATGGGAGAAGCTGTGGAGCTTCCTGATATGAATCTTCAGCAGGATATAGAAGCTGCAATCTCCAAGGAAGACCTTGCAGAGATTGAGGACACTGTTGATGAGACAGAAGAGGATATGGAGAAGGTGGCAGAGGAAGAGGAATATACAGGTGGTTTGCCTGAGGCAGACAGATTTAGGGAGGACGTTATGGCTGAGGTAGAGATTAATTCAGTAAACAATGGCAAGACTAAAGCGATGGATGACATATTTGAGGCAGACACCACTTATATTTCGAAGAAGACCACAATAAATGGTAATCTGTGTTCGGAAGGTAATCTTGATGTATTGGGTACTGTAAATGGAAATGTAGAGTGTGAGGGCAAGCTTATAATAGGCGGCAGTATCAAGGGCGATATAAAGGCCGGTGATATATATGCGAATGCTACAAAGCTTGAGGGAACTATTGTATCAACCGGTGCAGTCAAGATAGGTGTTGGTTCTATTGTTGTAGGCAATGTGTCTGCAACGTCGGCTGTAATAGCAGGTGCTGTTAATGGTGACATCGATGTTCAGGGACCGGTGGTTGTTGATTCAACAGCGGTAATTATGGGAAATATAAAGTCAAGGTCAGTACAGATAAATAATGGCGCGGTTATAGAAGGCTTTTGTTCACAGTGCTACTCAGAGATAAATGTTAAGAGCTTTTTCGATGTAGAAGAAGGTGCTGATACGGAAGAGGCAGAAAAAGAAGCCGCTTCAGAGGATACTACAGAAGAGACAACAACAGAGGATAAAAAACAGGAGGATAAGGATGAATAGAATTCTTCTTAAGCTTAGCGGTGAGGCTTTGGCCGGCGACAAGAAAACAGGCTTTGATGAAGCTACTGTAACAGGAGTTGCAAAGCAGGTAAAGGAGATTGTTGATAATGGTATGCAGGTATGTATAGTTATCGGCGGTGGCAATTTCTGGAGAGGAAGAACCTCTGAAGGCATGGACAGAGTAAAGGCAGACCAGATTGGTATGCTTGCAACGGTTATGAATTGCATATATACAGCTGATATATTCAGAACAGTCGGACTCAAGACTCATATTATGACTCCGTTTGTATGCGGAAGCATGACTGAGCTGTTCAACAAGGACAAGGCTGTTGAATATATGGAGGCAGGAGAGGTGTGCTTCTTTGCAGGCGGCACAGGGCATCCGTACTTCTCAACTGACACGGCTACAGTTTTGATGGCAGTACAGGTTAGTGTAGATGCGATACTTATGGCAAAGGCAATAGACGGGGTATATGACAGTGACCCGGCGAAGAATCCGGATGCGAAGAAATATGATGTTCTGCCTATAAATGATATAGTGGATAAGAAGCTTGGCGTTATAGACCTTGCTTCAGCAGTTCTCGCTATGGAGAACAAGATGCCTATGTTGCTTTTCGGACTTAATGAAGAGGGAAGCATAGTGAAGGCAGTTAGCGGTGAATTTAGCGGTACGAGAATTACGTGCGAATAATATAATGTGTATTTAGGAGGAAAAACAATGTTAGCACAGTACGAAGACAAGATGAACAAGACATTAGATAATCTTAACAAGGAATATCAGGGCATCAGAGCAGGAAGAGCAAACCCACATATCTTAGACAAGCTAAGAGTTGATTATTACGGAACACCAACTCCTATTCAGGGAGTGGCAAATGTTACTGTTCCGGAGGCCAGAACACTTATGATTCAGCCATGGGAAGCAAGTATGGTTAAGGAAATCGAGAAAGCGATTATGACCTCAGACCTCGGAGTTACTCCGAACAACGATGGTAAGGCTGTTATCATCAATTTCCCGGAGCTTACAGAGGAGAGAAGAAAGGATCTTGTAAAGGATATCAAGAAGAAGGGCGAGGCTGCTAAGGTAGCTCTTAGAAATGTTCGACGTGATGCAAACGATGCCATGAAGAAGATGAACAAGGCAAGTGAGATATCTGATGACGAATTGAAGACAAACGAAGACAAGATTCAGAAGATGACAGATAAGTATGTAGCCCAGATTGACAAGGCTATAGAGGAAAAGTCTAAGGAGATTATGACTGTTTAATGTCGTAGAAGGGAAATAACGTAGCGGGGAGTTGGTTACGACCTACTGCGCATAATGTTGATTAAATGACATACGAGGATTAACGCATGAAGAAGGAAATAGACGGAGAAGAATTGAATATACCCGAGCACGTGGCGATTATAATGGATGGCAACGGAAGATGGGCTAAGAAGAGGCTTATGCCTAGAAATTTCGGTCATAAGGCAGGGGCTAATACCGTAGAACAGATATGCGAGGATGCATATAATCTCGGCATCAAATATCTTACTGTATATGCATTTTCTACTGAGAACTGGAAACGTTCGGTAGAGGAGGTTACGGGTATCATGAATCTTCTCAGAAAATATCTTTCGAATGCATATGAAAGAGCATCTGCCAATAATATGAGAGTAAGAGTTATCGGAGACAGATCTGCATTGGATGCTGATATAGTTGAGCTTATCGATAAGCTTGAGAAGGATACAGAGGTATTTGACGGTCTTCATTTTACGATAGCACTTAATTACGGAGGCAGGGATGAGATAAAAAGAGCTGTGCAGGATATAGCCGAAAGAGTTAAGTCCGGAGAGCTTGAGCCAGCAGATATAGACGAAAAGCTTATAAGTGCAACTCTTGATACTAAGGAATTACCTGATCCCGATCTTATGATTAGGACAAGCGGAGAGTATAGGATATCAAATTATCTTATCTGGCAGCTTGCATATACAGAGTATTATTTTACAGATGTATTGTGGCCGGATTTTGACATCGAGGAGCTTAAGAGGGCTATACGATATTATAACGGCAGAGACAGAAGGTATGGTGGAGTTAAATAATGAAAACTAGAGTTATCAGTGGGGCGGTACTTGTAGTAATAGCTGCAATTGTACTTTATGCCGGGGGTTACGTGACAGGTATTACAACTCTGTTACTCTCACTAGGGGGTATGCTTGAGCTTCTTAGAGTGTATGACCTGCATAAGAAGCTTCCGGGCTATATAGCATATTCATCGGCCATAGTATATTATGCATTTATTGCATTTGATATGACAGAGTATATTATGCCGGTTATCATAGCATTTGTTCTGCTTGAGCTGGCATGCTATGTTATAAGCTTTCCGAAATATAAGGATGCAGATATCGAGGCTACAATCTTGGCATTCATATATGTTACGGTGATGCTTTCTTATGTATATCAGATTAGACTTATGAAGCAGGGCCTTGCACTTGTCATCATGATATTTATATGCTCATGGATAAATGATACCTGTGCATATTTTGTGGGAGTATTGTTTGGCAAGCATAAGATGTCACCTAAGCTTAGCCCGAAGAAAAGTATAGAGGGCTTAATCGGCGGAATAGCAGGTGCCGCTATAGTGAGTGCAGTGTACAGCTATTTTATAGACAGGTATGTATTCTCGCTTGGGGCATCACCTCTTATATTTGCCATAATAGGAGCAGCAGGGGCAATTGTGGCTGTCATAGGCGACCTAACAGCTTCGGCTATAAAGAGAGATAATGAGATAAAGGATTATGGCAGGCTTATACCGGGACATGGTGGTATAATGGACAGGTTTGACAGCATAATATTTACTGCACCTATTATATATTACTGTGCATTATATATGCTTGGATAAATGTGATGTTTCATTGATATAACGGAAGGAATAAGAAGTGAAATATATAAGTATTATAGGTTCTACAGGCTCTATAGGTACGCAGACCTTGGAGATAGTGAGACAACAGGAAGATTTAAGAGTTATAGCGCTTGCGGCAGGAAATAATGATGAATTATTAGAGCAGCAGGCAAAGGAGTTCAAACCTGATATAGTTGCGATATGGAGTGAGGACAAGGCAAAGCGATTACGCGATGCCTTGTCTGCATTTGACATAAGGGTTGTATCAGGCATGGAGGGCTTGCTTGAGGTGGCATGTGCTGACAGGGCAGAGCTTGTAGTAACCGCCATAGTTGGCATGATAGGTATAAGACCTACTATCTGTGCCATCAATGCCGGTAAGGATATCGCTCTTGCAAACAAGGAGACCCTGGTTACGGCAGGACATATTATCATGCCGCTTGCAAAGGAAAAGGGTGTGAGAATATTACCGGTAGACAGTGAGCATTCAGCGATATTCCAGTGTCTGCATGGAGAAGAAGATAACAGGGTGAGCAGAATACTTCTGACTGCCTCGGGCGGTCCGTTCAGAGGAAAGTCGAGAGAAGAATTGGAAGCTGTTACTCCGGAGCAGGCATTGAAGCATCCGAACTGGTCGATGGGCAAAAAAATCACCATAGATTCTGCTACCATGGTCAACAAAGGACTCGAGGTTATAGAAGCAAAGTGGCTGTTTGACGTTGAACCCGAGGATATAGAGGTGGTGGTTCAGCCACAGAGCATCATACATTCCATGGTAGAGTTTGAGGATGGAGCAGTAAAGGCACAGCTTGGTACTCCGGATATGAAGCTTCCGATACAGTACGCACTATACTATCCGGATAGAAGATATCTTTCGGGTGACAGACTTAATTTTGCTGATATGGTAGGAATAAGCGTTGAGAAGCCGGATATGGATACCTTTAAGGGACTTCGTTTTGCTTATGATGCTATAAAGACCGGTGGTTCTATGCCGACAGTATTTAATGCCGCAAATGAAAAGGCGGTAGCTTTATTTTTAGATAAGAGGATTAAGTTTTTAGATATATACAGATTAATTGAGTCGTGTATGGAGGTACATAAGGTTATTGAAAGCCCTGATTTGGAGCAGATATTAGAGGTTGAACAATGGACTTATGAAATGATAGACAAAATTGTCAAGGAGTAAGGTATCAAATGAATATTATACTTATAATTATTGTATTTGGAGTAATAGTTTTCTTTCATGAGTTTGGACATTTTATAGTCGCAAAGCTTAATGGTATCGCAGTGCTGGAATTCGCGATAGGAATGGGACCGACTATATGTTCATTTAAGAAGAAGGAGACTAAGTATTCCATAAGGCTTTTGCCTCTGGGCGGCTTTTGTATGATGAAGGGTGAGGACGAAGAGGACGATGATGAGAATTCCTTCTCAAACAAATCTGTATGGGCGAGGATGGCGGTTGTACTTGCAGGTCCCTGCTTTAATTTTTTGCTGGCATTTTTATTCTCTATCATACTGATAAGATTTACCGGCTGTGACCCGGCAACCCTGTATTATGTGGATGAGCATGGAGCTGCTGCTGAGGCAGGCATAAGTCAGGGCGATTTGGTTATATCCATGCAGGCTGAGGGAGAGGCTAAGGCCGAGAGGATGTATAACTACAGAGAGCTTTTGCTGTACAGACAGATACATGCCACTGATGTTCCCGTTACGATGGTTATGGAGAAGCCGGACGGTGAGAGATACACCTGTGTTGTAACCCCGAAGCAGGATGCTGCAACAGGACAGTATATGCTCGGAGTAAGTGGCGGATACAGGTTGACAGAGGGCATAGGTGAGAATCTCAAGTATGCAGGCCTAGAGCTTAGATATTGGGTTAAAGCTACGGTATCGAGTCTTCGTATGTTAGTTACCGGTCAGGTTAAAAGTGATGAGGTTATGGGGCCGGTCGGAGTAGGAAATGCCTTTGGAGAGATAATAGATGAGGTTAAGGATCAAAGTGAGACGAAGAAGGAGGCTGTTATAAACATACTCCTCAATATGCTTAACTGGTGCATCCTGCTCAGTGTAAATCTGGGTATCATGAATCTGCTTCCTATACCTGCACTTGACGGTGGAAGATTTTTGTTCCTGCTTATAGAAGCGGTAAGAAGAAAGAGGATTCCTGCAGAGAAGGAGGCGGCAGTTAATCTTGTAGGCTTCGTGCTTCTTATACTGCTTATGGTTGTAGTATTCGCAAATGATATTAAAAATGTATTTTTTTAGGAGAAAAAATGTATAGAGACAATACTGTTAAAATAAATATTGGAAATGTAACAATAGGCGGAGGAAGTCCGATAGCTATACAGTCTATGACCAATACCCCTACAGAGGATGTTGAGAAAACTGTGTCGCAAATTTTACGATTGGAGGAAGCGGGCTGTGATATAATTCGTTCTACGGCGAATACGGAGGAGGCAGCAAGGGCTTTTGATGCTATAAAGGAGAGGATTCATATCCCGATAGTTGCAGATATTCATTTTGATTATCGACTGGCAATTATGGCTATGGAGCATGGTGCAGATAAGATAAGAATCAATCCCGGCAATATAGGTGGAGAGGAAAAGCTTAAGCTTGTTGTGGCTGAGGCTAAGAAGAGAAATATACCTATAAGGGTCGGTGTCAATTCGGGTTCTCTTGAGAAGGAACTTGTGGCCAAATACGGTGGTGTGACCGCTGAGGGCTTGGTCGAGAGTGCACTTGATAAGGTGGCCATGATAGAGCGACAGGATTATCATAATATAGTTATAAGCATCAAGTCCTCTGACGTGATGATGTGCGTGGAGGCACATAAGCTTATCGCAGAACAGACCCGATATCCTTTGCACGTAGGTATAACCGAGGCCGGTACTGCATACAGAGGTAATATCAAGTCAGCGGTAGGTCTCGGACAGATACTGGGTAGCGGCATAGGAGATACGATAAGGGTCTCACTCACGGCAGACCCTGTAGAAGAGATTATATCTGCCAAGACCATACTTAGAACCTTAGGACTTAAGAAGAATGGTATAGAGCTTGTATCCTGTCCTACCTGCGGCAGAACAAAGCTTGACCTTATAGGACTCGCAGATTCTGTAGAGAAGCTTATCGCGGATTATGACCATTTGGATATCAAGGTGGCAGTTATGGGATGCGCCGTAAATGGTCCGGGAGAAGCAAGGGAAGCTGACATTGGAATAGCAGGAGGAAATGGAGAGGGATTGCTGTTTAGAAACGGTGAGATTATTCGAAAGCTACCGGAGGAACAGTTGCTTGCCGCACTTAAGGATGAGTTAGATAATTGGAGGTAATATTTTGGCTTATACAAGATTTGAAGATGTCTTTCCTGATATAAAGCTCGATACCAGAATGAAGGATTTGTTCGAAGAAGTAGAGGTGGAGAAGATAACCTTTGACAACAGTCATAAGCAGATGACGGTTCATATTGTGTCTACACATATTATTCCTAAGGCTGATATATATAAGGTCCAGGAGGAGATTGGCAGATACACCGACGCCGGAGAGGAAAAAAGCTGTGTAATAAATGAGCGCTTTGTACTGTCTGAGCAATACAATGCAGAACAGATTGCACAGGCTTATAGAGACAGCTTTTTATTGGAGCTAAAGAGTATGGATTATCCATCCTTTTTCTTCTTGATGAACAAAAAGTGGAGCTTTTGCGGAGAAGTTGTACGCATAAGCATGAGTGATTCAGGTACAGCCAAGAGAAAGGCTGCGAATATCAAGAAATATTTGGAGGGCTGTTACAATGAGAGATTCGGTATGCCTGTAACAGTCGAATTTGAATTTGAAGAAAATGATAAGAAGAGCCTGCAGGATGCAAAGGAATACAAATTAAAGAAGGAATTAGAGGCTATAGAGCTTCTGCAAAGAGATACACAGAAAAAGCCTATAGATGAGGCTGAAGCAAATGAGCAGGCGGAAAAGATAGCAGGTCTGGATGAAGCTGTAAAGGCCGCAAAGCCACAGGAGGCATCCGCGGCTAATGCGGTAAAGACTGCTTCGAAAACCACTGCCAAGCCGGCAACGCAGGCTTCTGCACAGGGTGGCAGGTCAGCTTATTATGACAGAAAGCAGACGTCACGTAACGCAGCCCCTCGTGATCCTGAGCTTATATACGGAAGAAGCGTAGAGGGGGATATCGTGGCGATAAAGGACCTGTATGACGGTATAGGCCCTGTGTGCATACATGGACAGGTTATGAAGCTTGAGGACAGAGAGCTTAGAAGCGGAAAGTATATAATAAGCGGTAATATTACTGACTTTACGGATACCATAGCTTTTAAGCTGTTTGTGGCACCTGAGGATAGAGAATTGGTGCTTGATGATATCAAGGAAGGTAATTTCTATATCATAAAGGGAGTGCCAATGTATGATACTTATGCCAAGGAGGTATCGCTTTCATCTATCAATGGTATAAAGGCAGCAAATGATTTCAGAGAAAAACGTATGGACAATTCACTCGAAAAGCGTGTGGAGCTGCATCTGCATACTATGATGAGTGAGATGGACAGTGTAGTTGACATAAAAAAAGTTATAAAAAGAGCAAAGGAATGGGGCCATAAGGCTATGGCAATTACTGACCATGGAGTGGTACAGGCCTTTCCTGTTGCGGCACATGAGCTAAAAAAGGGCGATGATTTTAAGCTTATATATGGTGTAGAGGGATACTTTGTAGATGATCTTAAGGATTTGGTTGCGAATCCTAAGGGACAGACACTTGATTCGGATTATGTGGTGTTTGATATAGAGACCACAGGCTTGAGCCCAAAGCACAATAAGATAATAGAGATTGGTGCTGTGAGGATAGTGGGCGGTAAGATAGTTGACACCTACAATCAGTTCGTGAATCCGCAGGTGCCGATTCCGTATTCCATCACTAAGCTTACATCCATAAAGGATTCTATGGTTATGGATGCTCCGACTATAGAGACGGTTCTTCCGGAATTCTTAGAGTATGTAGGGGATTCTATCCTTGTAGCACATAATGCCGGTTTTGATACGGGCTTCATACGTGAGGCGGCAAGACTTCAGGAAATAAGCTTCGACAGTACGGTTATGGATACGCTTACTCTGTCCCAGGTTCTCGTACCGGAGCTTGGCAAGTATACATTGGACAGACTGTGTAAGCAGTTTAATGTAAGTCTGGAAAATCACCACAGGGCCTGTGATGATGCATATGCAACTGCAGAGATATTCCTGAAGCTTATTGATATGCTCAAAGCAAGGGAGGTACACACACTTGAGGAGCTCAATACTATAGGCTCTGTGTCTGCCGACCTGATTAAGAAGGCAAAGTCTTATCATGGTATCATCTTAGTAAAAAATGAGATAGGACGAGTTAATCTATATAGATTAGTTTCGGAGTCACATCTTAATTATTTTAATAAGCGTCCAAGGATACCGAAGAGCCTTATAAATAAGTACAGAGAAGGACTTATTATCGGTTCTGCCTGTGAGGCGGGAGAGCTATACAAGGCTGTGTTATATGGCGAAAATGAGGATGAGATAAACAGACTCTGCAATTTCTATGATTACTATGAGATACAGCCTGTAGGCAACAATAAGTTCATGCTTGAGAGCGATAAATATCCTGTGAAGACTGTTGAAGATTTACAGGACGTAAATAAGAGGATAGTAGAGCTTGGAAGACAGTTTGGTAAGCCGGTATGTGCTACCTGCGATGTGCATTTTCTTGATCCTGAGGATGAGATATACAGAAGGATAATGATGGCAGGAAAGGGCTTCGATGATGCTGACAATCAGCCGCCTTTGTATTATAGAACCACAGAGGAGATGTTAGATGAGTTTTCATATCTTGGAACTCAGACTGCTAGAGAGGTTGTAATTACAAATACGAATAAAATTGCGGATATGATTGAATACATATCGCCTGTAAGGCCGGATAAGCAGCCACCTATCATCGAGAATTCAGATCAGACTCTTACTGATATCTGTTATGATAGGGCGCATGAAATATACGGTCCGGAGCTTCCGGAGATTGTAGATGCAAGACTTAAGAAGGAACTTAATTCGATTATTAAGAATGGCTTTGCGGTTATGTATATCATAGCTCAGAAGCTGGTATGGAAATCAAATGCCGATGGATATCTTGTGGGCTCGAGAGGTTCTGTAGGCTCATCTTTCGTGGCAACTATGTCGGGTATTACAGAGGTTAATCCACTGCCGGCACATTACATATGTCCTAATTGCCACTTTGTTGACTTTGATTCGGATTTGGTGTTATCTTACGCACATGCCGGACAATCCGGCTGTGATATGCCTGATTGTGCCTGCCCTAAATGTGGTACGAATATGAAGAAGGAGGGGCATGATATACCATTCGAGACCTTCCTTGGCTTCAAGGGAGACAAGGAGCCGGATATCGACCTTAACTTCTCAGGAGAGGACCAGCCGAACGCTCATGCATATACTGAGGTGCTGTTTGGCAAGGGTAAGGCATTTAGAGCCGGAACTATAGGTACTCTGGCTGATAAAACTGCATACGGATATGTGTATAATTATTTCAAGGATAAGGGTGAAGAGAAACGAAGATGCGAGATGGAACGACTCGCTGTAGGCTGTACAGGAGTGAAGAGAACTACCGGTCAGCATCCGGGAGGAATGATAGTACTTCCAAAGCACGAGGAGATATATTCGTTCACTCCTATACAGCATCCGGCAAATGATATGACAACAGATATTATAACTACGCATTTCGAGTATCATTCGATAGACCATAATCTCTTGAAGCTTGATATACTCGGGCACGATGATCCGACTATGATCAGAAGACTTGAGGAGTTAACAGGAGTAGATGCGAAGACCATACTTTTGGATGATGCCAAGGTCATGTCACTATTCCACAGTACGGAGGCACTCGGGATAGAACCTGAGGATATCGGAGGAACTAAGCTCGGAACTCTGGGTATACCGGAATTCGGTACGGATTTTGCCATGCAGATGCTTATAGATGCCAATCCGCAATCCTTCTCGGATCTGGCACGTATAGCAGGTCTGTCTCATGGTACTGATGTATGGCTTGGTAATGCACAGACACTTATTCAGGAGGGTACATGTACACTTTCGTCAGCTATATGTACCCGAGATGATATCATGACATATCTTATCTACAAGGGACTTGAGCCGGGAACGGCATTCAAGATTATGGAAAATGTAAGAAAGGGTATAATAGCAAAGGGTAAGTGTGATAATTGGGAGGAATGGAAGAAGGATATGCTTGCACATGATGTGCCGGAATGGTATATCTGGTCCTGTGAGAAGATAAAGTATATGTTTCCTAAGGCACATGCCGTAGCCTACGTTATGATGGCATGGCGTATAGCCTACTTCAAGGTGAATTATCCGCTTGAATATTATACAGCCTTCTTCAGCATCAGGGCTTCGGCATTTGATTACAAGCTGATGTGTCTTGGCAAGGAAGCTGTAGATGAGAATATCAAGGCATATCAGAAGATGGATAAGTCGGAACAGACAGCTACTGTGAAGGATACCCTGAGAGATATGAGGATAGTGCAGGAGATGTATGCAAGAGGCATAGAATTCATGCCTATTGATCTGTATCAGGCTGATGCGCATCGTTTTAAGATTGTAGATGGCAAAATAATGCCTAGCTTTGGCTCACTTCCGGGAATGGGAGATAAGGCTGCTGAGCAGCTTTGTGAAGCGGCTAAGCAGGGGAAATTCATGTCTAAGGAGGATATACGTATTCGTGCAAAGGTTTCAAAGACCATTTTGGAGGATATGGATGAGCTTGGTCTGCTTGACGGACTCCCTGACACAAATCAGTATGATTTCTTCGACTTGTTAAAATAGTTGATTATTTGACGGAATTATATTAGAATACCATTAGATTTGGAAGAGGATGTGATAAGATGAATAATCAGAATACACAGGATATCGGGATGATTCGCGAGGCCATGATAGAGGTTCCGGATATTATCGCCCAGGTATATGAAGCACTGTCGGAGAAGGGCTACAATCCGGTAAGTCAGATAGTAGGATATGTGATGAGCGGAGATCCAACCTATATCACAAGCTATAAGAATGCCAGAAGCCTTATCATGAAGGCTGAGAGAGATGAGATAATCGAAGTGCTTTTAGAGAACTACATTGAGACAAGATTAAAATAAGTCATATTTACGCAAGATGATATAGAGTAGGGTCCTACTCTATATTGTTTTGTGTACGTAACGAGCCAAG
>CAMALN010000010.1 GCA_945836565.1 uncultured Lachnospiraceae bacterium | reverse complement strand
ATCACCCTGTATACAGAAAAACTGTGCATGAGTTGTTGGATGAACTAAGAACAAGGTAGTGGTAGTGCTAATGCGCCATAGATATTATTTTGAATCAAGGAGAAAATATATGAGGATACAGAATGTAAAGCTTATAGGACTTGGGGCGATGGGTTGCTTCTTCGCGCCTAAGCTTAAGGCATATCTGGGCGATGGTTTTAAGATAATTGCAAATGGAGAAAGAGCAGACAGATTACGCGATAAGGGTGTTGTGATAAACGGAGAAAAATGCATATTTGATATAGCGGATGTAGACGATAAAGAGGATACAGACTTGATTATCATAGCGGTAAAGGGCTATGCCCTTGAACAGGCAATGGAGGATATCAGACCGTATGTAGGTGAAAAGACACTTATTATGAGCGTGTTAAACGGCGTTGACAGCGAGGATGTTGTCGCTAAGCATTATGGATGGGAACACGTTGTCTATTCATACATGAGAGTATCCATAGTTATGGTGGATGGTGTGACTAACTTTGACCCTAAGGTCGGAAAGGTACATTTCGGCGAGAGTAAGAATGTACCGGGACAGTATTCGGAGAGAGTAAATGCCATTAAGGACTTATTTGACAAATCAGATGTTAATTATCAGATAGATGAAGATATGGAAAGAGGTATATGGTTTAAGTTCTCCTGCAACGTGGGAGAGAATATGACCTGTGCCATGCTGGGTATACCGTTTGGTTCATTCCACGGCGGTACATATGCAAATAAAATACGTGAAAGCGGTATGCGCGAGGTTATAGCCATAGCGAATAAGAAGGGCATCGCTTTAAGCGAGGATGACGTTACCGCACAGCAGGCTATGCTAAATACCATACCATTCGAGAATAAGCCGTCTACCCTGCAGGATCTGGAGGCCGGAAAGCTTACAGAGGTAGATATGTTTGCGGGTAAGGTTATTGAGCTTGGAGAAGAGTATGGAGTGCCTACACCTATGGCTAGGATGTACTATGATGGTATCAAGGCTAAGGAGGAGGTAATCCTGGCCAGGGCGAAGGGTGTAAAGTAGATTTATATATTCGATGTTTGGAGGAAAATAAAATGGGATTTAGAGATGATTTTTTATGGGGCGGTGCTATTGCTGCTCATCAGGCGGAAGGTGCCTGGCAGGAAGGCGGCAAGGGCGTAAGCATTGCTGATGTTATGACAGCAGGCGCAAACGGAGTGCCTAGAAGGATTACTGACGGAGTTATACCGGGTGAGGTGTATCCGAATCATGATGCTGTGGATTTTTATCACAGATACAAGGAAGATATAGCGCTTTTTGCTGAGATGGGCTTTAAGTGCTTCAGGACATCCATTGCCTGGACCAGAATATTTCCGAATGGTGATGATGAGACTCCTAATGAGGAGGGACTTAAATTCTATGATGATATGTTTGATGAGATGCATAAGTATGGCATAGAGCCGGTTATCACACTGGCACATTTTGAGATGCCGTATAATCTCGTTAAGAAATATGGTGGCTTCAGAGACAGAAGATGTATCGATTTCTTTGTGAAGTATGCGACAACCTGCTTTGAGAGATATAAGGATAAGGTTAAGTACTGGATGACCTTCAATGAGATAAATAACCAGGCTGATTTGATACAGCATCACATATTCCAGGAGGGTGGAATCCTGCTTGAGGAGGGTGATGATATAGAGTATCTCATGTATCAGAGCGCTCATTACGAGCTTGTTGCAAGTGCCAAGGCCGTTCAGGCGGCACATAGGATAAATCCGGATATGAAGGTCGGCTGTATGATAGGAATGTGCCCTGTGTATCCGTCTACCTGCAAGCCTGAGGATGTGATGCAGGCTATGACTGCCATGCAAAAGAGGTATTACTATGCCGATGTACATGTGAGGGGACATTATCCTAAGCATATCGAAAAGCTCTGGGAGAGAAGGGGCTTTAAGATGGACATAACTGAGGATGACCTTGAGGCACTGGCCGCAGGAACCGTGGACTATGTGGGATTTTCGTACTACATGTCATTTGCCACTGCTCATAAGGAGGGAAATGCTGCTTATGATTATACTGCTGATGACTTTGTGAAGAATGAATTCTTAAAGGCGAGCGACTGGGGCTGGCAGATAGACCCGCTTGGACTTCGCTATGTCTTAAGCTGGTTCTATGACAGATACGAGCTTCCTATGATGATAGTGGAAAATGGCTTTGGTGCTTATGACAAGATGATAGACGGAGAAGTGGATGACCAGTATCGTATAGATTATCTGGGCTCCCATATCAAGGCTATGCGTGATGCAGTAGAGTTTGAAGGTGTAGACTTGCTCGGATATACTATGTGGGCTCCGATTGATATTGTATCCGCGTCAACCGGTGAGTACGATAAGAGATATGGATTTATATATGTAGATAAGAATAATGCAGGTCAGGGGACTATGGACAGGAGCCGTAAGAAATCCTTTGGCTGGTATAAGCATGTTATAGAAACAAACGGTGAGGAGCTATAGAAGACCGTAACTCCTCCCGAGGAAGAGGGATGAGATTATGGAAGAAAAAAAATATTACAAGAAGAGATTACTCGCGATAGCCATTCCGCTTATGCTCAGCAATCTGGTATCACAGCTTCAGCTTATGATAGATAAGATATTTCTGGGAAGACTGGATATATCGAGGATGAGTGCGGTAGGAAACGCCAGTGCTCCGCTTTGGACTACCATCAGTATGATGTTTTCGCTGTCTGTGGGAGCGGCGATAATAGTAAGTCAGGCTATAGGCTCCGAAGACAGGGAGAGGGCTAAGGAGACGATAAGCTCGCTGTTTAAATACAATAACATAATAGCAATTTTGCTGTTTTTATTCTGGTTCTTTTGCTCCAAAGCGTTATTTACGCTTATGGGTGTATCTGATGAGATTATGGATATGACAGTGTCATATGCCAAGATATACTCACCGGCATTTCTTATAATGGGAATCGGAAATGGCATTATAACCACCCTTCAGGTTAGTGAGATGACCGGCATAATGGTTGTATATGGTCTGGTAAGGTCAGGAACCAATATTGTGCTCGATGCTATATTGATATTCGGTAAGTTTGGTCTTCCGAGAATGGAGGTTGCCGGTGCTTCCCTTGCAACACTTATTGCAGAGTTAACAGGTGGAATTGTTCTTCTTATATATGTGGTATGCAATAAGAAAATATGGCTGAAGCCGCGTCTTAAGGATATTATAAAGGCTAAGCCGGCACCATATATAAGCTCTGTCAAGATGGGTTTACCGAGTGCGTGTGAGGATGTGGCATGGAACGGCGGAAATTTATTCCTAATAGCCATGCTAAACCATGTAAGCATGGAGGCGGCGGGAATATATTCGATTATATTCGGAGTACAGTGTATACCGGTTGCTATAATCGGAGCACTTTCAAACGCAACTCTTACCTTAGCAGGTCAGGAGACCGGTAAGGGGCACGCGTATGAAATTATGCGTATAGTGCGAATTGCTCTTAGCTGGGTGTTCGTAATGGTGTTTTTTGTGCTGATTATGTTTTACCTGTTCCCGGATACCATAATAGGCTGGTTCACTACTGACAAGGCTGTCATACTTGCATCTGCCACATATCTTATGATTGTAGGAGTTGACCTGTTCCCGAAGTCTATGAATATGATAATCGGTTCGGGTATAAAGGGATACGGAGCTACAAAGTGGATGCTTGGAACTCAAATTTTCGGAACCTGTTTTATAGTAATATGCTCAGCCGTAATGGTGCTGGTGCTTCATATGGGTATGACGGCACTGTTTTGTCTGGTCGTAGCGGACGAGACTATCCGTTGTACGATAAATTATATTAAGCTAAGACACATTTGTAATAAAACTAAGTGATATAGGGGAATAATATTTCTTGAATATATAGTGCTTGTAAAGTAATGTAAAAAATTTACATAGATTTTACATAGAGATGTCCGTAGATTTTACATATCAATCATAACATTAGCAAGGATGAAATTGTTATGAATGAGAGGTTTAATCTATGGATATTTTTAGTTTATTGACAATGCTGGGAGGACTGGCGTTGTTCCTGTATGGTATGAATGCCATGGGAGATGGTCTGGAGAAGATGGCAGGCGGAAGGCTGGAGCGGATACTGGAGCGTCTTACTTCTAAGAAGCTTTTGGCTGTACTGCTTGGCGCGGGTGTTACTGCGGTGATACAGTCATCATCGGCTACTACTGTTATGGTAGTTGGTTTCGTCAATTCCGGAATTATGAGTCTGTCTCAGGCTGTTGGCGTAATTATGGGTGCAAATGTAGGAACCACAATTACCTCATGGATGCTTTCATTGACAGGAATCTCAGGTGATGCGGTGTGGGTTAAGCTGTTAAAGCCGTCGTCCTTTGCGCCTATACTTGCGGCAATAGGTATAGTATTCTGTATGACGAGCGATGAGACGGAGCAGAGAAGAGATATAGGAAATATACTGGTTGGCTTCGCCATACTTATGTTTGGTATGGAAACTATGAGCGGAGCCGTTGCGCCACTTGCGGAAAATGAACATTTTACAAGCATACTGACGGCTTTTTCGATGCCTGTTCTCGGTATGCTGGCAGGTATGCTTCTCACCGCAGTAATACAGAGTTCATCAGCATCTGTAGGTATACTTCAGGCTCTTTGCCTGACCGGTGTTGTGAGCTATGCAAGTGCGATTCCTATCATAATGGGACAAAATATAGGTACCTGTGTCACGTCGATTATTTCATCTGTGGGTGCAAAGAAGAATGCAAAGCGTGCATCGATGGTGCATCTGTATTTTAATCTTATCGGAACAATTGTTTTCATGGCTGTGTTCTATCTGTTAAATGGCATATTCCGTTTTGAATTTATGAGTGAACCGGCAAGTGTAGTTGGAATAGCTGTTATTCACAGCCTTTTCAACCTTGCGTGTGTGGTGCTTTTTTATCCGTTTTCAGGCTTCCTTGTAAAGCTCTCGGAGCTTACTATCCGTGATAAGGGCGAGGAAAAAACCGGCTCTGCCACAGAAGCCGGGGAAAAGGTTGTTATGCTTGATGAGAGATTCCTGGATACGCCGGCATTTGCTATGGAGATATGCAGACAGGCAACAAGAAAGATGGCAGAGGAGGTAAAGCTGGCTGCAAATATGGCACTTGACCTTCTTACGGAATATAATGAGGAAAATGCGCAAAGAGTGGTGTATTATGAACAAAGGGTAGATGAGTATGAGGATGTGATAGGCTCATACTTAGTTAAGCTTTCAAGCAGAAATCTGTCTAAGAGAGATTCACAGACTATGTCGGTGCTGCTTCATTCTATCAATGACCTTGAGCGTATATCGGATCATGCTATAAATCTGCAGGAGTCGGCACTTACCATAAGGGATAAGGAGCTTAACTTTTCTGATATGGCAAGGGAGGAGCTTGCTGTTATGATTGGTGCGGTCAGGGATATTGTGGCAAAATCAGTCAGGGTATTCGTTGAAGAAAATACTGACGAGGCAGTTTATATCGAGCCGATGGAGGAGGTGATTGACAGACTAACCAAGAAGATAAAAAACAGACATGTAAAGCGTCTTAGAAAGGGAAGGTGTACCATAGAGTTAGGGCTTGTGCTTGAGGATGTACTTACTATCCTTGAGAGAATATCCGACCATTGCTCTAACATTGCGATAGCCATGGTACAGATACATGATGATGAATATGATACTCATGCGTATGTGGAAAGACTTAACAAGGAAGAGGGTTCGTTGTATTATAGAGAGTGTGAGAGGCTGGAGAAGCTATATGAGCTTCCGGCGGAGGACAAGAAATATGATGTTAGGAAGACGGACTTAAAGAATACCGATACCAAGAAGGATGAGGTAAAGAAAAATAAAAATAAGAAAAAAGATACAAGTGAAAATGAGAAAACCACGAATGAGAAGAAAAAAGCTCTAAAGAAAAAAGAGGATAAGAAATCTGATAACAATAACTCAGAGAACAAGAAGTCAGATGTGAAAAAAACAGATACAAAAAAGTCAAGCAAAAAGAGTAACGATAATAAAAAGAGAAAGGAGTGAGCATATGTCACTGATATATATTGTAGAAGATGATGACAGTATAAGAGAGATAGAAGAATATGCTCTTAAAAATGCAGGTCATAAGACGATGGGCTTTGCCTGTGCAAAGGATTTTTATAACAGGCTTGAAGATGTTATACCTGATCTAGTTTTGCTTGATGTTATGCTGCCGGATCAAAATGGAAATGAGATAGTTAAAAGACTTAGACAGAGAGTAGATACAAAGCATCTTCCGGTTATAATGGTCACTGCCAAGACAACTGAGCTAGACCTGATAAAGGGGCTTGATGACGGAGCGGATGATTATATCAAAAAACCATTCTCGGTAATGGAGCTTATATCACGCGTGAAGGCTCTGCTTAGAAGGAGCGAGCCTGTTGAGGAGAAGATACTCTCGTTAGACGGTCTTGTACTGAATGATGAAAAAAGAGAGACAACAGTTGACGGAAGACAGATAGAGCTTACATACAAGGAATATGAACTGCTCAGATTTCTTATGAAGAATAAAAATATAGTTCTTGAAAGAGACAGGATTATGGAGTATGTATGGGGAATAGATTTTGAAGGTGAATCCAGAACGTTAGACATGCATATAAAAACTCTTCGTCAGAAGCTTGGTGATTATGGTGGCAGGATAAGAACCATTAGAAGTGTGGGGTATGTGATTGAATGAAGCAGAAGATTAATATCAGATTACTAGCCATAGCGATACTTGGTATACTGACAACAACGATTTGTGTTACCGTTATATATTACAGCCTGTTTGTCAAGCAGGTTAAGAATGACCTCGTGACCAGCGCACAGCTGTTAAGGGATACACATTATTTTGCGAAGAATGATAATAATGACGCCAAAGTTGACATAAAATCGGGAGACGAGGAGCTTAGAATAACGTGGATAGACAGCGATGGAACAGTGCTGTATGACAATGAATATGAGGCGAAAACTCTTCCCAACCACGCTGACAGACCGGAGGTCTGTGAGGCTCTTAATGATGGAGAGGGGGAGACGGTAAGAAAGTCAGATACTCAGAATATGAACACGTTCTATTATGCCTTGTTATTGGAAGATGGAACAGTGCTCCGTGTTGCTTTGGATGCCGAAAATATACAAACTATGTTTTTTAAGGCTATGCCTATGATATTATGCATAATTCTGCTTATACTTATAGTGTGTGCATTGTTATCACATATGCTTACCAAACAGCTTATAACGCCTATCGAGGCGATGGCATCTTCGATAGAGGATACGTCTAAGGAACCGCCGTATAAGGAGCTTATGCCCTTTGCGAATATGATTCGTAAGCAGCATGCTGATATACTGTCAGCGGCCAGAGTGAGACAGGATTTTACCGCAAATGTATCACATGAATTAAAAACCCCGCTCACGGCTATATCGGGATATGCTGAGCTTATCGAGAACAAGATGGTAGATGAAGAGAGACAGGAGCATTTTATAAAAGAGATAAGGAAGAATTCAGACAGACTACTGACCCTGATAGATGATATAATCAAGCTTTCTGAGCTTGACCAAAGTGGGACAAAACCAAGGTTTGAGGAACTGGATATATATGATGTGGCAGCAGAGGCTGTTGAAACCCTCAAGGTAACGGCGATGAAGAAGAATATCCACGTTTCACTTAGTGGAGAAAGCTGTAAGCTGATGGGAAGCAAGGATATGATAAGGGAGATTATTGACAATCTGGTACAAAATGCGATACGCTACAATAATGAAGGCGGAAATGTACGAGTGTGCGTGGGAACTGTCAATGGAGAGAAATTGCTTTGCGTAGAGGATGATGGCATCGGTATATCCAAGGAAGATCAGGAAAGAGTGTTTGAGAGGTTCTACCGTGTGGACAAAAGCCGTTCGAGAGAGACCGGCGGAACAGGACTTGGACTTGCCATAGTGAAGCATATTGTCGAATTACATGATGCACGACTTGAACTGGATAGCGAATTGGGCAAAGGGACAATAATTAAAATATGGTTTTAATACCCGTGGTAAATGGAGGACATTATGAAAGTAGAAAGCTTGATATTTGACATGGATGGAACATTATGGGACAGCTCAGATAATGTAGCTGCTTCATGGAATGAGATTATCGCAGAGCAGGAGGATGTGGATATTGTACTGACAGGTGAAGATATACGAAGAGTAATGGGACTTCCGATGGATGAGATAGCGGCACGTTTCTTTCCGACAGTATCTCTTACGAGACAGATGGAGATTATGGATGAGTGCGGTGCATATGAGAATGAATATCTCTTAGAGCATGGCGGAAGCCTGTTTGACGGACTTGAGGAAACCCTGTCGGAGCTTTCGAAGAATCACAGACTTTTTATCGTAAGCAATTGCCAGTCGGGTTATATAGAAGCATTTCTGGAGCATTATGATTTTGGAAAATACTTTACTGACATCAAATGCTGGGGCGATAATGAGCTTCCTAAGGGTGATAATATCAAGCTTATCATGGAAGAGAATAATGTAGAGGATGCAGCATATGTGGGTGACATACAGGGAGACTGTGACAGCACATATTATGCAGGAGCCAAATTCATATATGCCGCATACGGCTTCGGAGCTGTGGATAGATATGACGCGAAGATAGAAGACATAAGAGAGCTAATTGACATAATTGAGTAAATAGAAAATAAAATATATCGAATATTAACGATAGAATATTATAAAATAGCGAGTAGTAATAAAAATAACAATTATTAAATAGCGGCGATATCAGATAGTATAGCGAAAACAAAATAAAAACGATAGTGTATTATATGTAATCCAATTATCAGCCGGACAAAAAAATAAACAGAAAAAGCGACATCTTTAAAGGCGCATTTTCTGTTTATTTTTTTAACCGGCGTACTGGTAAGCATACTGACCACCATAACCGCTATTTTACATATAAGCTACTGATCGGGATCGAACCGACGACCTGCTGATTACGAATCAGCTGCTCTACCGACTGAGCCACAGTAGCGCGGATAATATTCGGATGAAAATATCCAAACGAGATTATACACAATAATAGTGTTAAAGTAAAGTGAAATAATCAGCGTATGCATTTTAAAGCTCTGTATCGGTCGGGTCCCAGGTCTGATTGGCCGGTATTTTAGGTGCTGTTGGCTTTCCGAGAGGTCCCGGATTAGAATCGTTGTAGATGATTACCGTAGTGCCGGAAGGACAGTTATCATATATCCATTTTGCATCTATAAACTGTAGTCTGATACATCCGGCAGAGGCTTCGGTACCAAGCTTATTGAATTCTTCTGTCTCCAAATCCCTGTTGTTCTGAGAATAGTATGGAACGGAGTGAAACAGGATATGCCCGGTAATTCTGGTGCAGTATTGTCCCCAGCTGTTGAAGAAAAGGTTTCGCCATCTGTATTTATCGCTTGTATTAAAGGTTCCAAGCGGTGTTCCTGCGCCTGTTGAGCATACCATAGCCTTGCAAGGAGTATCTCCCTTATAAACAGTGATTGTATTGCACTGCTTGTTGACTTTTATAACAAAATCGCCGGGTATATGTGAGAAGTCCTCGATAACCCTGTAAGGAAGTATTGATCTGTCCAGGGTATCATCTCCCTTTGGCACCAATACAAGCTGTATAGCCTCCATACGACGACCGCCACCGCTTGTACCGGCATTTTCGCCATTTTTTGCCCAACCCATCCAGCCTATACCCTGAACGTGGGCTCTGTAATATATATCGTAGTAATTGGATATTTCACCGGTGAGCTTTATCTGAATTGCTTCAAGCTGTTTTCCTTCGTTTTGCGTTCCTGATATTTGTCCGTTTGATACTGTATTCAGCCAGCCGTAGCTTTGACAGTGGGTGTTGTATTCTACATTTCCGGGTATGTCGGAATTAAGGCTGATTTTTACAGCTTCAAGCCTTTTGCTTTCACCTTGTGTACCTGCAATGGTCGAAGATGAGATATCATATTCTGACGAGCTTACTTCGTTCATCCAACCATTACCCTGTGCGTATACCTGATATACAAGTTTAGGAGAATTATGATTTTTCTTTCTTAATTTGATCTGCACCGCCTCAATTCTTAAGGATTTGCCTACGGTGCCTGCTGTGTCACCATTCAGCTTCCAGCCCATCCAGCCTATACCCTGAACATGAACTCTGTACAGGATGTCGTATTCATTGGCGATATTTCCAGTAAGCTTTAAGGTGAATGCTTCCAATCGCTTTGACTGACCTGTAGTGCCGGCGTATATACCGGATGAAACTGCGTCAAATATAGACTGTCCGGTTGTGAATTCGACAGGCTCCATCCAGCCGGTGCCTTGCACGTGAGGAGTGCAGATAATACTTCCGTACAAATCGGCTCCGTCATAAGCCTTTGCGCCATTAAGCTCGAGTGAAATGACTAATGCTTCCATTCTCTTTGATTGTCCCGTTGTACCATTTTCATATCCTGAGCTTGATTTGTTGAGCCAGCCCAGACTCTGGACGTGTGAAGTGTAGGTTAAAATCGGTTCTGAGGCTTCGTCCGCCTTTACCGGCAAGAACGGAATCTGTATAAGCGTTATCAATAACATTAAAGCTCCGACAAGTGCGCAGGCTTTTTTGTAGTGCTTGTTTTTGTTTATATATTTACCCATATGTTATCTCCTGTGAAATCTTCATAATATTTTTCTCGAAGTGTCTAATTATTTTCTATTTTAACAATTTAATTTAAAAATATCAAATAGTATGATAAAATTATCAGCGAACAAATTTGCCGTAAAAGAGGTAGAACATGGCAACGAAGAAAATCAGAGGACATCAGACCACGTTGAAGTGGCACAAATTGGATAATACTGCTAATCTGTTTCCGGTTATTGTAAGCGAAACGGTAAGCAATGTATATAGAATATCGGTAACACTTAAGGAGGATATAGACCCGGAGCTTTTGCAAAAGGCCTTAGACAATGTGCTTCCTTATTTTGATGTCTTTAGGTGCAGATTAAGGAAGGGCTTTTTCTGGTATTATTTTGAACAGAATAAGCGCCCGGCACCAAAGGTTTGTGAGGAGGATACATACCCATGTATGTATATAAATCCTTATTCCAATAATGAGTATTTATTTAGGGTGACGTATTTTGAGAAGAGGATTAATCTGGAGGTATTCCATGTGCTTACGGATGGAAACGGAGCCTTTGCTTTTTTGAAGGAGCTTACTTATCAGTATCTTCGATACAGATATCCGGAGCTTATGGACGACATGGACATGCTTCAGGAAGAGACCTCTCTGGATATAGAAGACAGCTATGTGAAGAATTATAAGAAGAGTGCCAAGAAGGAATATAAGACAGAGAAGGCAGTTATAGTAAAGGGCGAGAGATTCCCTAGCACACACTTTGGAATTATGCATGGATATATCTCGCTTCAGGACATTAAACGTGTAGCAAAGGCTCATGGAGTAACTATCAACCAGTATCTGGTCGGTACCTTTATATGGGCGGTATACAAGGAGTATCTGGGGAAGATGCCTTCGGACAGACCTATAAGCGCCTGTGTTCCGGTTAATCTTAGACCTTTTTTTGATTCGGATACGTTGAAGAATTTCTTCGTAGTTGTATCAGCGTATTTTAAGCCTGAAAAGGATGATTATACCTTTGAAGAGGTTCTTGGCATTGTGGCAGACTGTCTGAAGCAGCAGATTAACAAGGATAATCTGGAGAGGCTTTTTTCTTACAATGTATCGAACGAGAAGAATTACATTATAAGGGCTGTGCCGCTTTTCGTGAAGAATATAGCGATGAAGAGTGTGTATAAGCGTTCTGCCAGGGCGAATACCACGACGATAACCAATCTGGGCATAATAAATGTAGCTGAAAAGTATCAGGGATATATTGAGAGATTTCATGTGGTTTTGTCTATGTCAAAGGGACAGAATATCAAGGGTGGAGTGTGCACGTACGGAGATACATTGGTATTTACCTTTAGTGCGGCAGTCAAGGATACCTCGATACAGAAGGAATTCTTCAGACATATGACAGAGGAAGGCATAAATGTAGCCGTGGAAACAAATGGAGTGTATTATGAGTATGAATAATCGTTGCAACAGATGTGGTGTGGATATATTGGATGACACCATAGTTTGTCCGCTTTGCAACAGTGTTGTAAAAAGGGCAAAGGACAATAACGCAAATTCAGAAGAGTCAAATGCAGAGCTGATACAGACTTATATGTCACGCTCGGTGATGTATCCGGACGTGGAGCCTAAGATGAGGGTTATGAAATTTGTGGTCAAGCTTGTCGTTTTCTTATCTGTGTTGATAGAGATTGCCATGATAATATTAAACAGATATGTGGGTAAGAATATCAGGTGGTCGGCTATATGCGGTGCGGGGCTTGCTTATATATGCTTTACGCTGATATATTCCGTCCTGTATAACAGGGGACACAGAAGGAAGATAATGTCGCAGGCGGTAGCCATGATGATTCTTGCCGTTTGCATAGACTGCTTTATAGGTTACAGCGGATGGTCGCTGGAGTATGCGATTCCGTGTGTTTTTATCGGCATAAATATTGCCGTATTCGTGCTTATGCTGGTTCACAAATCAAGCTTTCAGGTATATCTTATGATGCAGCTTTATACTGCAGTTTTGAGCACGATACTTATTATAGTGATGATGACTACAAATGTTGCAAATAATATGCTTATGGCGTGGATTGCCGAGGGAACATCAGTCCTTCTTCTTTCGGGAACACTTGTGTTTGGAGATAAGAAGTCAAGGATGGAGCTTACAAGAAGATTCAGAATATAGGAGCAGAATAAAATGGGTGATAATGAAGCCTTAAGCCGCAGGGGAAAGCTGATAAGGGACCTCGTGGCTGAATTTAATCAGAATGATTTTCTGAGAAGTCATTTTCGCGAGGGAAAAAGAGGTGAGAGTGAGTTCGACAGACCTTATCATTATCCGGACAATTTAAGAGCAACAAAGATATCTACCGATAATTTTGATATGGAGCTTTTAACTCCCGTAGAGGAGAAGAAGGACTGGGTGCTTCTTCAGCTTCACGGAGGCGGCTATGTGGGACCGATTAAGAATCAGTACAGAGGCATGGCTAAGCTTTACAGTGATTACGGGCGGGGAATAAGTGTACTCACCATAGATTACAGGGTTGCTCCGGAGAATCCGTTTCCGGCAGCTCTGGAGGATGCGCTTGCGGCCTATGACTGGCTTCTGGATAATGGATATATAGAAGAGAAGATAATTCTTGGAGGAGACTCGGCAGGCGGTGGACTTGCCATGGCACTTTGTCATCTCCTTAAGGATAAGGGCAGAAAGCTTCCGGCAGGTATAATTGCGATGTCTCCGTGGACAGACCTTACGATAAGCGGTGAGAGCTACAAGAAGAATTGTGATATAGATCCGGTGTTTGGTAACACACAGCAGAATCTTTTATATGAGAATCCTTATGCTAACGAAGAGGAAAAAAGTAATCCTTATGTGTCACCGCTTTTTGGTGATTTTGAGGATTTTCCGCCTATGCTCATACAGGTGGGAAGTGCTGAGATGCTTATGTCGGATTCTGTGTCGGTAGCCGAGAAGGCTAAGGCATCAGGTGTCAAGGTAAAGCTTTCTGTGTATGAAGGTATGTTTCATGTATTTCAGATGGCAGGTAAGCTTATGCCGGAATCAGCAAAGGCCTGGGCTGAAATCGGAAGATTCATGGATGTGGTTATGAAGAGAAAAAGTGCGGATACCCTGCGAGTCGCTCTTTTTGAGAGAAATATTGCTTGGGAGGATAAGGAAGCAAACTTTGCAGAATTGGAGAGGATACTTCCTATGCTTGAGCATCGTCAGATAGACCTGCTGCTTCTTCCGGAGATGTCCATGACAGGCTTTTCCATGCATACAAATGTAACCGCTGAGGAAGGCTGTGAGACCATAGAAGCCTGCGGCAGACTCGCGCAAGGCTATGGTATAAATATCGGTGTCGGCTGGGTTAAGAAGGCGGAAAAGCTGTCGGAGAATCATTACACCATTGTGTCCTCAGAGGACGGTAGCAGTCTGCTTGATTACACAAAGATGCATCCGTTTAGCTATGCTGACGAGGATGAGTATTTTGTGGGCGGAGACAGCATCGATGTCTGCAATATCAGGAATATGAACATTGGCTCGGCAATCTGCTATGATTTGAGGTTTCCGGAGCTTTTTACAAGGCTTGCGAAAAAGTCGGAGCTTATCGTGGTGCCTGCAAACTGGCCGGCGAAGAGAAGTCTTCACTGGATAACTCTGCTTAGGGCAAGAGCCATAGAGACGCAATGCTTTATAGCAGGTGTAAATTGCTGCGGTGATATGGATGGACAATGCTATTCGGGTGATAGTGTAATGTTTGGTCCGGAGGGTGAGCAGTTAACTCCGTTTGAAGTGATAAACATAAATGATACGGATAAAATAATTACCTATGATGTGATAAACAACGTAGATGAGGTTAGAAAGGCTTTCCCGGTAAGCAGTGACAGACGGGAAGAGTTATATGGAAAATTATAAGAAGACGGTGCAGGGTTTATATCCATGCACCGTCAAATTTTATAACTTCGCCCGTGAAATAGCCCGGGGACTTCAAAATGGTCGATATAAACTCGGCAGCCTCTTCGGGAGAAGCCATACGGCCTGCCGGTATCTCCTCGCATAAGCCAAGCTTGTCCTCCTCACTTAGGTTTGAGTTCATTCTCGTATCTATTGCACCGAGTGCGACTGCATTTACACTGATATTGCTTGGAGCAAGCTCCTTTGCTAAGGCCCTTGTAAAGCTGTTGATACCGCCTTTGGTGGCAGAATATGCAACCTCACAGGATGCACCGGCATTGCCCCATACAGAGGATATGTTTATGATTTTTCCGGACTTCGCATGTACCATATGAGGGATAACACATTTGCAGGTATTAAAGACTGAGGTCAGGTTGATGGATACGATTTCATTCCACTCTTCTATGGACATATCCATAAGCAGACCAACCCTAGATATACCTGCGTTATTGATAAGAGCATCTATGGAACCGGTTTGCCGGTATACCTTTTCGACCATTGCATACACAAAATCGAAATCAGATACATCACCGGAGAAGAGTTCAACCTGTGGTGAAATGTTTGATGCGGATAGTATAGCGCCCTTTACTTCCTCAAGCCCCCGGTCGTGATTTCTGGAGCATAAAGCTACATATTCATATTCTGATGAAAGCTTTAGGGCGCATGCTTTTCCGACTCCTGCTGATGCGCCGGTTATAATAATTGTCTTCATTGCTATCTCCGTTTTTTAATATATTATTATGATTTTTTAGTATAACACATAATTGTTGAAAAAAATATTTTTATTTGCTATACTTAATAAACGTATGGATTCAATGAGCTATGAATATGAATGATTAACGAATTGTATACGATGAATATACAATAAAACAGATTTGCAGGAGGATAATATGAAGAAGCAGAGCGCGGTTGGATTGTTTTTTTCAATGTTTTTGAGAGCAGTTGTAGTTATACTGGGAATAGTTATATTGGTGTTTGGGGCTGCCTTGCTTATGAAGGTAATGAAGAATGGAAAGAGCTCATCGAATGCGCCTGCAACAACAGTAGGGGCTAATGTGCTTACTGAGGCTGAGGTAAGAGATGATTTGCTTACAGCAGAGCCTACGGAGGCAACAAGCACAGAGGCTGTTACTGAAGAGATACCTGCAGAGCCTGCGTATGATAAGAATATACTCGTGCTTAACAGTACAAATGTTAAGGGCTTAGCAGGAAGATGGTGTGAAAAGCTTGGTGGCTACGGATATGCAAATACTACTGCTTCGGATTATAATGAAACCCTTGAGAATACAAAAATTGTATCGTCTACTGAAGGTATAGGAGAAGAGCTTGTGCAGTATTTTAACGGGGCAAGCTATGAGGTGGGAAGTGTTGCCTCGGGAAGCTCTGTAGATGCTACAGCATACGATATTGTAATCATTATCGGAACAGGAGACAGTGATAACTGATATTTTGGACATAAAACGCATAAAGCCTTGTATATAAACACGAATAAATCCTCATAATTAATTTATGAGGATTTTTTGTGTTTAAGAAGTAAATACAGGATGTAACAGGAGTGTTTTTATGCGTAAAATGCAGTATATTAAGATAACAGTCGGTGCCATGCTGATGGCCATAGCAGTGGTTAGCTATTTCGGTGAGCTTGATATAGTAACGGGTGGGGTTACCGGTCTTTCGATTATATTGAAGCATACATTGGGGATGCCTATGTGGCTTGTAAATGGTCTATTTAATTTTCCGTTGTTTGTGGGGGCATATCGTTTATTTTCCAAAAGGATGTTTTGTAAAACACTTTTTGCTACCATTTTGCTTACGGTGTTTTTGGGCGTAGTTCCTGTGCTTGACATTCTTACAGGTGATTATTTTGTGGATGTATTAACCGGGGCAGCATTTATGGGAATGGGTATAGGATTGATATTTTCTGCAAATGCCTCGTCCGGAGGGGTTGACCTTGTGGCAACTATGTTGAATAGAAGGCTTTCGTATCTGTCTATACCAAAGCTTATGGCTGTTATAGATGGAGCGATTATAATATTTGGAGTGGGTGTATTTGGACTAAATAAAGCAGTATATGCAATTATTGCGGTATTTGTCACGACAAGCATATCTGATTATATATTGGCAGGACCGAACAGAGCAAAGCTTCTCTATATTATTTCGGATAAATATGAGGAGATTGCATCATATATTACTCACGATATTGAAAGAGGAGCATCATATATAAAGCTGGTAGGTGCGTATACCGGAGAAAACAGAAATATGATAATGTGTGTCGTGTCTGCCAGGGAAATGGTGAAAATCAAGGAGAAAGCATATAAAATAGATGATAAAGCGATGTGCTTTATAGGTGACATACGCGAGGCTCTTGGTGAAGGTTTCACAAAGAATATAGGTTAATAGGTGTCGAATCTTTGGCTATTTTGAATAAAAAAATAGAATTTACAAATGCAATATACAAAATGTACAATATTTTACAAATTCTTTTGTGAAAATATAATATGGCATTACAGGGATAAATAGTGTAAAATTCAAGCATCGTAAGTCATTTAACAAAAAGCTAATCTAAGGAGGAAAAAAATGGCTGGATTAACACTTAAGAATATTTACAAGATTTACCCAAACGGATTCAATGCCGTTAAGGATTTCAACCTTGAGATAGAGGACAAGGAGTTCGTTATCTTTGTTGGACCTTCAGGATGTGGTAAGTCTACTACACTTCGTATGATCGCCGGACTTGAGGATATCAGTTCAGGTGAGCTTTGGATCGGTGACAAGATGGTTAACAACGTAGAGCCTAAGGATAGAGATATCGCGATGGTATTCCAGAACTACGCTTTGTATCCACATATG
>CAMALN010000009.1 GCA_945836565.1 uncultured Lachnospiraceae bacterium | reverse complement strand
TAAGCTTAGAGGCGTACTCGAGACTTACAGATGGTGTTGAGGCTGCATTGGACGAGGCGGACAGATACGCATCAGAGAATGAAAAAAGATATACACATGAAGAAGTTTTTTCAAATCTTCGAAGGAGAGAAAATGGTTAGAGAAGCATACAAATCTGAATTAAATGACTTGTTGGAATTGTATCTGCATCTGCATGAGAACTCGGTGCCGGAGATGTCAGAACATTTGATGCATACCTGGGACACAATTATGAATGACGTTAATCATCATATCATTGTGAAAGAAGTACAAGGAAAGCTTGTTGCATCCTGTGTATGTGTGATTATTCCCAATTTAACAAGAGGTGTGAGACCTTATGCATTCGTTGAAAATGTTGTCACGCATGCAGATTACAGAGGAAAGGGATATGCGACGGAGTGCTTGAACTATGCATCGGAAATTGCTCAAAAAGAAAATTGTTATAAGATGATGCTGCTTACAGGTTCTAAAAATGAATCTACACTTAGATTTTATGAGAATGCGGGATATAATAGTGCGGATAAAACAGCTTTTATTAAATGGCTTTGACTATTTCAAAAGAGACAGGGACGATTAAAATAATTGAAGTGAAGGTTAGGATTTAGATTTATGTTAAGAGTTATGCTTGAATATGAATTTGAAAAGATTTTTTCCATAATGGAAGCCAGCTTTCCGATAGATGAATACA
Organism: uncultured Lachnospiraceae bacterium; assembly: GCA_945836565.1. Taxonomy (GTDB): domain Bacteria; phylum Bacillota; class Clostridia; order Lachnospirales; family Lachnospiraceae; genus Coprococcus_C. The sequence continues at coordinate 17,213 of CAMALN010000009.1, read as the reverse complement.
GAGCATATGATGAGCAGAAGGCTTTACTTTCGGATGAAAGATACGTAATCTATGTGTTGCCGGATTCTGAGAGTGGAGAGGTAAAGGCATTTATTAGCGTGTGGATACTGGGGAAGTTTGCATTTGTTGAGCATTTTGCAGTGAATCCTGAGTATCGCAATCAGGGCCTGGGAGCCGGTATATTGACGGAGCTCAAGGATATACTTGGCTGTCGGATTTGTCTCGAGGTAGAGCTCCCTCAGACGGATTTTGCTATTCGAAGAATCGGCTTTTATGAACGAAATGGATTTTGCATCAACGATTATGAATATATACAGCCGCCGATATCGAAGGGCAGACAGGAGATACCACTTCGTATAATGACGACAGAGGGCAAGCTTTCAAGTGATGAATTTGAGTTTGTTAAGAATACAATATATAGGGAAGTATATAAGAGTATTTAATTGATGAAAAATATCCTTTAATGAGGTGTATAGAAGTATACAATAGAAAATATTAGAAAATTGCTGCGAATATTATTTCCTGTTTTCCACATACTAACTCCATATCCAATGATTTGAAGCATTCAAATTAGAATTATATTAAGGAGAATGGAGGAATACAGAAAACATGAAGGCAACCGGTGTTGTTAGAAGAATTGATGACCTGGGCAGAATTGTTGTGCCAAAAGAGATACGGCGGGTGCTGCGAATAAGAGAAGGCGACCCGCTGGAAATATTCACCGACAAGGACGGAGAGATTATCCTGAAGAAATATTCGCCTATAGGTGAGCTTGCTGAATTTGCGCAGCAGTATGTGGATACTGCAGCTCAGATACTGGGCTGTGGTGTGTGCGTGAGTGACAGAGACCAGATAATAGCTGTTGCAGGGATGCCGAAGAAGGAGCTTTTGGGTAAGAGCCTGCACCGGGATTTGGAGGATGCCATAAGTGACCGTGAATCCATAATGGCAAAGAAGGGCGACAAAGGCTATATAAGAATAATCGGAAATGGTGACAATGAGTATCAGGGACAGATAGTACAGACTATAATCTGTGAGGGTGATGCTATAGGCGCGGTAATATTGCTTGCAAAGGAAGGAACTAAGCAGATAGGAGAAGTCGAGAGAAATGCCGCAATCATAGCAGCAAATTTCCTCGCAAAGCAGATGGAAGGATAATCATAGGACGTAAACAAGGGGTTGTATACAACTCCTTGTTTTATTATATAGTATATAGAACTATCATCGTTGAGAAATCGTACGGATAATGATAGTATCAACGATTTCTACCTTTTTGTTTTATTATCCGGCGTTATATGATAAAATATGTGACATCGTAATAATTATTTGGAGGAACGGCTATGAGATTAGATAAATATCTAAAGGTATCAAGACTTATAAAGAGAAGAACAGTTGCAAATGAAGCCTGCGATGCAGGACGTGTAGCTGTAAATGGCAAGGTTGTAAAGGCATCATATGATGTAAAGGTTGGCGATGTTATAGAAATCGGTTTTGGAAACAAGACTGTGAAGGCTGAGGTAACCATGATTGCAGACACAACCAAAAAGGAAGCTGCAAAGGAAATGTATAAATTACTCTAAGCTGTCATATACATAGATAGTGAAAAAATGCCGGAGTTTTATATGGCGACAATTGAAAATCAAAAGCCTCATGCTCTTAATCTTTCTAATCGTGAAAAATGTTCACTAACAGGGGTTAAGGAAATCATTGTTTCTGACGATGAATATATAGAGCTTTTTACATATTTCGACAAGCTTTTTTTAAAAGGGAGCGGACTTAAGATACAAAGCTTTGATGCAGTTTCAGGTAAACTGGAACTCGTGGGAAGAATTGACAGTCTGTCTTACCGGGGCAGGAAAAGCAGTTCGCGCAAGGCTTTTCCCAAATTGGGTGTTGAAAAATATGTAGAAAAAAGGTAGAATATCTTATACTTTGACGAAAACAGAGGTTTTTGATATGGCTAAGAGAAAGAGAAGAAAAACTTCAAAGCATCAGTCAGCAGTATCCTACATAGTAATATTGGTGGGAATGCTTGTTGTATGTATTTTCCTTGCACAGAGGGTTGTCTCTCTCAGTGCGAAGAGTAAGGAATTGTCAAAGGAAGAGGCTGCTCTTGAACAGCGTATAGAGGAGGCTAAGCTTGAGCATGATAAATTGGCGGCTCAGGAGCAATATATGCTGACGAACGAATACATTGAAGATGTTGCAAAGGAAAAGCTTGGACTGGTATTTCCGTATGAGATAATTATCAGACCGAATGAATAAAGGATATTTACAGGAACGCGGTAAAAACCTGCGTTCCTTTTTTTTCGATGTAAAATGTCGCTTCTTTGTTATGGCAAATATCTATGATTTGACAGAAAAAAATATTCCTTCAGCTTATAATACCGAACGTGTATCGAATAGATTTCGCATAGTATGAGGTGTGGGAATGGAAGAGAAATTTGATGTATATTGGAAAGCCGTTTTACTTGCGATTACAGCCTTTTTGCTTGGCAGCCTAGAGGTGTTTGGCGAGGCATGCTGTGGTATAGCGTGCGTGATAGCAATAACGATTGGAAGAAAAAATATATGGCCGGTGTGCTTAGCGACGGTAGTCGGTATGCTTAGTACGGACGATTATCCGGGTACAGCAGTAAATGCTATTATTATATGCGGAATAGCCTTTACCATGAGCCTGAGGGATGTGATATGGCTCAGACGTCAGACCTTTGTGGTGGCATTACTCGGGGCGGTCTGGTATGGAATAGTAAAGCTTGTCGTGTATATTATGTGGAATATGGGACGGTCATTTACAGATATATATGCTCAGACTATGCTGGTATTCTCACTTTCCGTGATATATTCAAAGGCATTTAAGGTGATAGATGAGGATATAGTAAGTGTATTGAATAGGGCGGATGCTGCACTTGGAGTAGGCATTCTGCTTTGCTCTGTATTTTATGCACTTCCTCTTAGGATAGGCGGAATCACAGTTGCGGCTGCTGCCGCCATATGCGGTATGCTTTATATAGGTTATAGATTCGGTATGGGGCTCGGACTTACCTGGACAGTTATAGCAGGCTTGATATTGACCTATAGAACAGGTGAAAATGGATATCTGATGGCGTATACGATAATGCTGCTTCTGGCTCTTGGGATATACCAGATGCTTGAGCTCGGAAGGCTTGGGTTATCGATTTTCTTTGCGTTGGCGTATTTTATCATGGGAAGACTGGGATATGATTTTTTACTTTATACAGAAAATGTGTCAGCTCTTATATCGGCGGTGTTCGTGTTTGTGCTGCTTCCGGTGCGTTATGCAGTGCCTATAGATGAGAAGGTCAGATACAATATGCTCGGTGCTCGCTCGCCGGAGTGGGCCAATCTGGTTATGGACAAGGTAAGTGCATTTGCGGCGGCACTTAAGAGAGTGGATTATACTATGGCAGATGCGACAACCGGTATAAGCTTTGGAGAGATAGGTGAGATTATAGACAGCTTTACGGTAAACGCATCTCAGATTACACCTATGAGAAAGACTATAGAAGCAAAGGTTATGCAGGAGCTTAGGGCATTGGGTGTAGAGGTAAGCAGTCTGATGCTTGTAAGAAATAAGAATGACAGACTTGAAGTTTACATAACTATGAAAAAAAGAGGCGCGCGCCTTATCAAAGCAGAGAAGATAGAAGCGATATTGGCTGCAACCATGAAGGTTGTACTTGTACCGGATGACAATAACCGGGTTTTGGTAGGGAAGGATTATCAGGTGTATCACTATAAGGAAAAGCCGAGATACCGATGTGTATGTGCGGCAAGGGTTGCAAGCAAGTACGAAGGACAACCCTCGGGTGATAATTTTTTTATAGGTGATATGGATGACGGACAGAAGCTTATGATAATCTCAGATGGGATGGGCAGTGGAAGTGAGGCAAATGAATACAGCTGCTGCCTCATCGATGCCATGGAAGAGCTTTTATTAACAGGGATAGATAAGGAGCTTGCCATAAAGCTTGTGAATGCATATCTGGCAGAGAAGAATAAGGGTGAGATGTTCGCCACCATGGATATGCTTATTATTGACACCTATACCGGACAGGGCAGATTATTCAAGCAGGGTGCCGCGACCACTTATATAAAGCGTCGCGACTGGCTTGAGGAGATAAAGTCGACCTCGCTGCCTATGGGGGTAGATGAAAGGGCGGATTGTGAAAACAGCGTAAAAAAATTTTATTCACAGGATATTATAATAATGCTTAGTGACGGAATGTATGAGGAACTTATATATGAGAACAAAGAGGATTATGTCCGAAATCTAATCCTTGCCATGGAATGTGACAGCGTGGGAGAGATAGCGGATTATATAATGGAGGGTCTTATGAAGAATTCAAGGAGGACATTACGGGATGATGCAACCGTGTTAGTGTGCAAGCTTGTGAAATCTTAGTGAACAAGCTATACTAATTCAGCAGATTATGATAGAATATGTCAATATTTACCGATAGCTGTGTCGGAGTAATATGAGGTAACAAGTGATAAGATTTGAGGAAGAGATATATAAATTTATAACGGATAACGGTTTGCTTGAACCGGGAGATAAGGTGCTGCTTGGTGTGTCAGGTGGCGCCGATTCTGTATGCCTTCTGAGAGTACTTTTGGCACTGAGGACACGACTCGGTCTGAATCATACAATAGTTGTTGCACATGTTAATCATATGCTGCGTGGTGAAGAGGCTGATGCTGACGAAGTATTTACGAGAACCTTGTGTGAGAAGCATGGAGTTGAGTTTTACGCTTACCATAAGGATATACATGCCATGGCAGAAGCTCTTGGTATATCAACTGAGGAAGCCGGAAGAAATTACAGATATCAGGTATTCGAGGAGCTTTCCAAGGAGAAGGGCTGCCACAAGATTGCTGTAGCTCATCATAGAGATGACATGGCAGAAACTGTGCTGCTTAATATGCTTCGTGGCAGCGGAATAGCGGGGATGGCCGGTATAGCACCGGTTCGCGGTAAAATTATCAGACCATTATTAAATGTTGGCAGGAAGGATATAGAACAGTATCTGGATGAGCTTGGGCAGGATTATGTAACTGATATGACGAATCTGGGTACAGATTATACAAGGAATAAGGTAAGGCATATTTTGATGCCGGAGATGGAGAAGCTTAATCCGGGTGCCATAGAGCATATCGCTTCATTTGCAGATGATTCCCGGAAAATAGAGGAATATTTGGATAGGCAGACGAAGGAGGCATATGAGAAGGCAAAGATAGCTTCGGAAGCCGGCGTGAAGCTTTCAATCAGTGTTATGAAAGCATTGGATGACATAATAATAAGGAGAGCTATTCACTGTGCACTAGCTGAGGTGGCAGGGAAACGTAAGGATATAACCAGAAGGCATATAGAGGCGGTTATATCAGTGATAAATGGTGAAAGCGGCGGCTTCGTGAATATGCCATACGAAATGATTGCGAGAAAAAGCTATGATGAATTGATAATAGAAAAGCTATGTTCAGACAGAATTGACGAAAAAACAGCAATTCATATTAATATAGATATGCAAAGGCTAAAAGTCGAAGGACAGCTGATATATGACTTGCCGGAGGGAAGCCTTATTATAAAATATTTTGAAGGTGAAAAATTGGGGCACGGAGAAGGCTGTAATAAACCGACAGATGAAAAAAATGAGTGTACTAAAATATTTGATTATGATAAAATGAATAGTACTGTCTGTATAAGAAATCCTCTTGAAGGGGATTATATAATAATTGATAAAGAAGGACACACTAAGAAGCTTAATCGTGTATTTATCGATGCGAAGATTGACCGCAGAGCCAGAGAGAAATGGCCGGTGGTGGCAAAGGGTACAGAAATCCTGTGGGCAGTAGACCTTAGGTATAATGAGGCATATCGTGTTGATGTCAGTACGGAAGGGATAGTAATGATGACGTATATGAGAGCCTGTGAGGATAAATAGAATACTATTAGATAAGGAGATGAAAAAGGATGACAGAGAACATATCAGTTTTGATAAGTGAGGCTGAGGTACATGCAAAGATATCTGAGATGGCAGAGAAGATAAGCAAGGAATATGCGGGCAAAACTGTTCATATAATAGGTGTGTTAAAGGGTAGTATATTCTTCATGTGTGAGCTTGCACAGAAGCTTACCATCCCTGTGACTATGGATTTTATGTCTGTAAGCAGCTATGGCGACAAGACTGAGTCAAGCGGGGTTGTAAAGCTTATCAAGGATTTGGATGAACCGATTGCCGGCAAGGATGTAATCCTGGTTGAAGATATTATGGATTCGGGTAGGACACTTTCGTATCTTATTGCAATACTTAAGGAGAGAAATCCTAAGAGCCTTAAGCTTATTACATTATTAGATAAGCCGGAAAGAAGAGTAACCGAAATCCAGCCTGATATGACAGGCTTTGTTATACCTGACAGATTCGTCGTGGGCTATGGTCTTGACTGTGCGCAGAAATATAGAAATCTTCCATATATAGGTGTTATAGAATAGATTACAGAATAGATTAATGAAAGGAAGGAACTTTAAATGAACAATAAAGTGAAGAGAAGAGGTCCCGGCTTCTATCTGTTACTTTTATTCCTGGGCTTTTGCATCGTGCTATGGATGCAGTCGGGAGCAGATAATGTAGATTCAAGCTATACCTTGGATAATTTTCAGGCAGAATTAAATGAAGGACTGATAGGTGCGGTAACAATTTACCAGAATAGTGCAGTGCCTACAGGAGAAATTGATATAACATATATAGGAACGGGTAAGAAGCTCAGCTTCTACGCTTCTGATGTAAATACGATACAGCAGATGGTGCTTGATTATGGAAAAGGTGCTATAGATATGAAGCTCTATGATGTACAAAGGGAGAGTGGAATCTGGACGTACCTTCCGATTATTCTTATATTCACGCTGGTTATTACATTACTCATTACATTTATGGGCAGTGTGTCCGGAGCAGGCGGCGGTGGTGCCGGCGGTGGCAAGATGATGAATTTCGGAAAGAGCCGCGCACATATGGCAAATGAGAAGGATCAGAAGTATACCTTCAAGGATGTTGCCGGTCTCGATGAAGAAAAGGAGGATATGTCGGAAATAGTTGATTTCCTTAAGAATCCGGAAAAGTATAATAAACTTGGTGCGAGAATACCAAAGGGTGTTCTGCTTGAAGGCCCTCCGGGAACAGGTAAAACCTTGCTTGCAAAGGCTGTTGCAGGAGAAGCCGGTGTACCATTCTTCTCTATATCAGGTTCTGATTTCGTAGAGATGTTCGTCGGTGTAGGTGCATCCAGAGTTAGAGATCTCTTTGAGGATGCGAAGAAGAATGCACCTTGTATAGTATTTATAGATGAGATAGATGCCGTAGCAAGAAAGAGAGGCTCGGGTCTCGGTGGTGGACACGACGAGAGAGAGCAGACACTCAACCAGATGCTTGTTGAGATGGATGGTTTTGGTGCAAATGAGGGTATCATCGTACTTGCGGCTACAAACAGAGTGGATATTCTTGATCCGGCTATATTGAGACCGGGACGTTTTGACAGAAAGGTTTTGGTTGGCAGACCGGATGTCAAGGGACGTGAGGATATACTTAAGGTACATGTAAGAAATAAGCCTCTTGCCGATGATGTTGATCTTCATGAGATAGCCAGAACAACTGCAGGCTTTGCCGGTGCTGACCTGGAGAATCTTATGAACGAGGCTGCTATCTGCGCCGCAAAGGAGAACAGAGCATATATCAAGAAGGATGATATTGATAAGACATTTGTAAAGATAGGTATAGGCGGAGAGAAGAAGAGCCGTCTTGTACCTGAGAAGGAGAGAAGAATCACGGCATATCACGAGGCCGGTCATGCTATATTGTTCCACCTTTTAAGTGAGGTTGGTCCTGTGCATCTCGTATCTATAATTCCAAACGGAAGAGGTGCAGGCGGATATACAATGCCGCTTCCTGAGAATGACAACGTATTTATGACTAAGAAGAAGCTACTTCAGGATATCATGGTAAGCTTTGGCGGAAGAATTGCCGAGGAGCTTATCTTTGAAGATATTACTACAGGTGCATCTCAGGATATCAAGCAGGCTACAGAGGCAGCCACAGCCATGGTAACCAAGTATGGTATGTCTGATAAGCTTGGACTTATTAATTATGAGACCTCGGACAGCGAGGAAGTATTCGTGGGAAGAGATCTCGGACATACAAAGTCACATAGTGAGAAGATAGCCTCTGCTATTGACAAGGAGATAAAGCGAATAGTTGATGAATGTTATGCTGAGGCAAAGGCAATTATCACTGCAAATATAGATGTTTTGCATCGTTGCGCAAGCCTTTTGCTTGAAAAAGAGCGTATTGACAGACCGGAATTCGAAGCATTATTTGAAAATAATGAAAATTCTTTTGCTGTTGAGCCGAATGCAACAGTATAAGTATTTGTGCAAGGTTACTATATGAGAAAATACTGATTATACAATATGCACAAAAAATAGGAGCAAAAACGTATATTCAAACCGTATATTTGGGAAAATGCATAAAAAATTTTTTAATATTGACGAATGTTTGGTAACACTTTCAGATAAAAATGCATATAATAACACTTGTAACCCCCAATACATTATATAGTTTTTTGCTACACCCCATAAGTAACAAAAATACCTTCTCCGAAAAGGACAGTCGTGCGTTGACTGTCCTTTTCCACTTTTAAATCAAATATAGGTTGTGTAAATACGGCGGATGTTATAGAATGATGCGTATGGGATTGTAATCGTATATGAGGTTATAGTCAGGGGAAGATTGATTGGAGGAATCAATAATGGTGGATTATAAATATAACGTTAACAGAGTTATTGATTATGTATTCAATACCAAGAAGGCCTTGAACTTTGATGTGTTGTTTGCTGACGGTACAGATATGTACAGACAGCCTGAGGAGCCGGAGGTGGGTAGTCAGGTAAAGCTACGTTTTCGTACCCAGCTTAATAACGTTGATAATGTGTATATAGTGTGTAACGGTGAACGTCACCTGATGACACTTGATGAGAGTGACGAACTGTTTGATTATTATGCATATACTATTCCTGAGGTTAATGGCAGGGTAGATTATAATTATGAGATACAGGCCGGAAATGTAACCTGTTATTATAATAAGCTTGGTGCACAGATGAATCTCAATCACGATTATGATTTTCAGATTATGCCGGGCTACAAGGTACCTGATTGGGCAAAGGGTGCAGTATTCTATCAGATATTTGTTGACAGATTCTGTAATGGCGATACATCGAATGATGTGCTTGACAATGAGTATTGTTATATAGGTGAAGGCACAAGGAGAATTACCGACTGGGATAAGCTACCGGACAGCATGGATGTAAGATGCTTCTATGGCGGCGACCTGCAGGGTGTTATGGATAAGCTGGATTATCTTAAAGGTCTTGGCGTGGATGTTATATATCTAAATCCGATATTTGTATCTCCAAGTAATCACAAATATGATATACAGGACTATGACTATGTAGACCCGCATTTCGGAAAGATCGTGCATGATGAGGGTGAGTGCCTGCAGGGAGATTGCAAGACCAATAAGGAATCTACCAGATATATAGACAGAGTAACTAATAAGGAAAATCTTGAGGCTAGTAACGAGCTGTTCATAAGGCTTGTGGAGGAGGTTCACAAGCGTGGTATGAAGATTATACTTGACGGAGTATTCAATCACTGTGGTTCGTTCAACAAATGGCTTGACAGAGAATGTATATATGAGAATCAGGAAGGCTATGAAAAGGGAGCGTATGTGGATGCACAGAGTCCTTACAGGAGCTTCTTTAAATTCCAGGATCCATGGAAGTGGCCGTATAATGCTACCTATAATGGCTGGTGGGGACATGATACTCTGCCTAAGCTTAATTATGAGGAGTCGGACAAATTATATGAATATATAATGCGTATAGGTGAAAAATGGGTATCAGCACCTTATAATGCGGATGGCTGGAGACTTGATGTGGCTGCGGATATAGGATATTCAGAGGAATATAACCACAAATTCTGGAGAGATTTCCGCTCCAGAGTTAAGGCTGCAAATCCAAATGCAATTATATTGGCGGAGCATTATGGTGACCCTAAGTCCTGGCTTATGGGAGACCAGTGGGATACTGTTATGAACTATGATGCATTTATGGAGCCTATAACCTGGTTTTTGACCGGCGTAGAAAAGCACAGTGATGAGTTTAGAGGAGATTTACTTGGTAATCCTGATGCATTTACGGGAGCGCTAAGACATCATATGTCAAGATTCAATCAGAACTCACTTGAGGTTGCAATGAATGAGCTTAGTAACCATGACCACAGCCGTTTCCTGACAAGAACTAACAGAAGAGTTGGAAGAACCCATACCCTTGGAGCCCAGGCCGCAAATGAAAATATCAACAAGGGTGTATTTAGAGAGGCTGTAGTATTCCAGATGACCTGGCCGGGCGCACCTACCATATATTACGGTGACGAGGCAGGACTCTGCGGTTGGACAGACCCTGATAACAGAAGAACCTATCCATGGGGTAGGGAGGATGTGGAATTGATAAATTTCCACAGGGATATGATAAAGGTGCACAAGGATATCCATGCTCTTATGCGTGGCTCGGTTATGTTTCTGTATGCAAGGTATAAGCTGGTTGCGTACGGAAGATTTACCAAGGATGAGGCAGTAGTAGTTATATTGAATAATGACTATGAAGAGACCAGGGTTGATTTACATGTCAGAAGGCTTGGTGTGCCGGATGGAAGCAGAATGACCAGAGTTATGCTTACCACTGAAGAGGGGTATGATACTGATGAGGTAGAGTATTTTGTGAAGAATAATACCTTGTCTGTTAATGTACCAAAGATATCAGCGACGGTGTTATATTATAAAAAATAGAACAAATGTTCTAAAGATGATTGATAAGGCTAAAAAGAAGTGCTATAATAGGAATGCGTGGGGAATCACGTAGGAAGAGTACCCATGACAGGGTGGTAGCAGTAAGAAGAAATAAAAAAGCCTCACCTGTCTGGTACACAGGTAAGGCTATGGTTCGTTAGGAACCGAAACCATACCGGGAGCATCCACTTTGGAGTGGGTGCTCTTTCTTGCTACTAATATATCACTGTTTTTACTTGTTTTCAAGAAAAATATGGTGTATCAGGAAGAATTCGAAATGTAATGTAATCAGAAGAAAAGGGTAAATAATATGGATTTCAAATTGCATAGTTCATACAAGCCAACAGGAGACCAGCCACAGGCGATTAAGGCTTTGGTGGATGGCTTTAAGGCAGGAAATAAAAAACAGACCTTGCTGGGAGTAACGGGCTCAGGTAAGACATTTACTATGGCAAATGTTATAGCGGCTTTGAATAAGCCTACTATTATACTTGCTCACAACAAGACTCTTGCTGCACAGCTTTACTCTGAGATGAAGGAATTCTTCCCGGAGAACGCAGTTGAGTATTTTGTGTCCTACTACGATTATTATCAGCCTGAGGCATATGTGCCTTCGACAGACACATATATTGCCAAGGATTCATCGGTAAATGATGAGATAGATAAGATGCGTCACAGTGCAACAGCGGCTCTCATTGAGAGGAAGGATGTTATAGTAGTATCCTCTGTATCCTGTATCTATGGTATAGGAGATCCGGAGGAATATAAGGCTATGATGCTTTCCTTAAGGGTTGGTATGCAAAAGGACAGAGATGAAGTAATAAGACAGCTTGTGGATATACAGTACACAAGAAATGATATGGATTTTGCCAGAGGAACCTTTAGAGTTAAGGGTGATGTACTTGATATACTGCCTGTATCCACGTTTGAAGATGCGATAAGGGTAGAATTCTTTGGAGATGAGATAGACAGAATCGTTGAGTTTGATCCTCTTACAGGCGAGATTAAGAGGAGCTTGTCTTTTACCTGTATATTCCCGGCTTCTCACTATGTAGTTGGCGATGAGAAGCTTCAGAAGGCACTTGGTGATATTGAGGAGGAGCTTGAGGAACGCGTAAAATATTTTAAGGAGAATGAAAAGCTGCTTGAGGCACAGAGGATAGAGGAGCGAACCAGATTTGATCTGGAGATGCTTCGTGAGACAGGCTTTTGTTCAGGCGTGGAGAACTATTCGAGAGTGTTGGCAGGACTTCCGGCAGGGGCAACCCCGAATACACTGCTCAAATTCTTTGGAGATGATTATCTTATGATAATCGATGAGTCACACATTACTCTTCCGCAGGTAAGAGGAATGTACGCTGGAGACAGGGCGAGGAAGACAACTCTGGTAGATTACGGCTTCAGACTTCCTTCGGCTATGGATAACAGACCCCTCAATTTTGATGAGTATGAGAAGATAGTGGATAAACAGCTTTTTGTATCTGCAACACCGTCGGATTATGAGCGTGAGCATGAACAGCTACGTGCTGAACAGATACTTCGACCTACGGGACTGCTTGACCCTATGGTGGAGGTGAGACCTACTACCAATCAGGTTGATGATTTGGTAAGTGAGATTACTAAGGAAACCGAAAAAGGAAACAAGGTTTTGGTTACCACACTTACAAAGCGCATGGCTGAGGATTTGACTGCATATATGCAGGGATTGGATATCAAGGTTAAGTACCTTCATTCAGATATAGACACACTTGAGAGATTAGAGATAGTAAGAGACCTACGTATGGGTGTATTTGACGTGCTTGTGGGTATCAATCTCTTAAGAGAGGGACTTGATATACCGGAGATTACACTTGTTGCTATTCTTGACGCAGACAAGGAGGGCTTTCTTAGATCTGAAACCTCTCTGGTACAGACTATTGGACGAGCTGCCAGAAATGTTGATGGCCGTGTAATAATGTATGCAGATTCTATCACTGATTCTATGAGGAATGCCATTGACGAGACAAACAGGAGACGTGGTATACAGGATGCGTATAACAAGGAGCATGGTATAACGCCGAAGACTATCAAGAAAGAGGTAAGAGACCTTATCTCCATAGAGGTTGATGAAGGTCAGGATAGTGGCAAAGGTCGCAGGAGAAAGGGCAATATAGACAAGGATCCAGAGTCTATGACCAAGAAGGAGCTTGAGGATGAGATAAAGGCACTTACGAAGAAGATGAATAAAGCGGCTACAGAGCTTAACTTCGAGATAGCGGCGGAGCTTCGTGATGAGATAAAGAAGCTCAAGATTATGCTCAGAGACTATGACAAATAAGCGGGAATATATAGAGTATGTTGTGGATATATTATATTGTTTTGAATTTTATAACGATATTTGCGTATGCTATAGATAAGAGACGGGCTGTACGCGGACGCTGGAGGATACCGGAAAGGATGCTGTTGGGACTGGCTTTTTTCGGTGGTGCCTTGGGCGCGTGGCTGGGGATGCAATTGTGTCATCACAAGACATCGAAGAAGAAGTTTGTGATATTGGTTCCACTCTTCCTTGTTTTGCATATAGCTTTGGTGGTGACAGTGTTAATAAAAATTTAATTTCGTGTTTGGATTGATAATATAAAAATATTGTTGTAAAATATCATAAATGAATATTATGCTATGATTTATATCAGAATGTATTTAGAATGTATAAGGAGGTAAGTCTATGACAAGAGAAGAGATGGCTTCAGAGATATCTATGAGAATTGATGTTCCGCTTGAGGATGTTGAGGACGTTCTCGAGGAAGAGGATGTAATCGAATACGAAGAATATATCAAGGCTAAAAAGAGAAAGAAGATGTGCATTATGGGAACTATCATTGTTTTTCTGGCAGGTGTGATAGCAGCAATTGTTATCCTCGACAAGAAGGAGAAGATAGATGCACAGGCTATGCTTAAGGCGTATAGTGAGCAGGCAAAGGTATATTCGGATAAGATGATGAGCAGATTAAATGAGCTTCAGGGCAGGATGCAGAGATAGTGAGGTTGCCTGCGGAGCTTAAGCTTGAGGATTGTTGGAATTATCAGAAGGTATGGGGACTGTCAGGATAATATATTATTGCTTGTCAGTCTCTTGTTTTTTGGATTAGGAAGAAGATATGGAATCGGTAATTGTATAGCTTTTATGGGAAATATTACTGATTTGGAGAAAAAAATGAGCGAACATAAGTATATTACAATAAAGGGTGCCAAGGAGCACAATCTGAAAAATATAGACATCAGGATTCCGAGAGATGAGTTTGTAGTATTGACCGGTCTGTCCGGTTCCGGAAAATCATCACTTGCATTTGACACAATATTTGCAGAGGGACAGAGAAAGTATATGGAGTCTCTTTCTTCGTATGCAAGACAGTTTCTGGGGCTCGCAGAAAAGCCGGATGTAGAGAAGATAGAGGGCTTGTCACCGTCTATATCTATAGATCAGAAGACGACGAACAGAAATCCACGTTCAACAGTCGGAACAGTTACAGAGATATATGATTACCTTAGACTTCTCTATGCGAGAATAGGTATACCGCATTGTCCTAAGTGCGGAAAGGTTATATCTAAGCAGACTGTTGACCAGATGGTGGATGAGATTATGAAGCTACCTGAGACAACCAAGATACAGGTGCTTTCGCCGGTTATCCGCGGAAGAAAGGGTGAACATGTAAAGCTGCTTGATCAGGCAAGACGCGGCGGTTATGTAAGAGTTCTCATAGATGGAAGTCAGTATGATTTGTCGGAGGACATAAAGCTTGATAAGAATAAGAAGCACAACATAGATATAATTATCGACAGACTTGTTATAAAGGAAGGCATAACAAGCAGGCTTGCGGGGTCTATAGAGACTGCACTTAAGCTTGCTGAGGGAATAGTTAAGATAGATGTAATCGGAGATGATACTCTTATTTTTTCAGAGAGCTTTTCGTGTCCGGATTGCGGTATAAGCATAGATGAGATAGAACCGAGAAGCTTTTCATTCAACAATCCGTTTGGAGCATGCCCTTGCTGTACCGGTCTTGGATTCAGAAGTGAATTTGATCCGGAATTAATGGTGCCGGATACAAGTCTTACTTTGGACGAAGGGGCAATCTCTGTTATGGGCTGGCAATCCAGCGCCGACAAGAAGAGCTATACTCATGCCATACTCGAAGCTCTTCATCAGGCATATGATTTGCCGCTTGATGTACCTTATAAGGATTTGTCAGATGAGCATAAGAAGCTTTTGATGTATGGTACAAACGGACAGAGGATAATGGTTGTATACCAGGGAAGCTATGGTGGGAATGTTCACAATGTTACCTTTGAAGGTATAATAGAGAATGTTAACAGAAGATACAGAGAGACATCCTCAGAGGTTATGAAGCAGGAATATGAGGAATATATGAATGTTGTTCCTTGTGAGGAATGTAAGGGTGACAGGCTTAAGCCTGAGTCGCTCGCAGTTACCATAGGAGATATGAATATATCCGAGCTTACCAAGCTGTCTGTGACAGAGCTGTATGATTTCATGCAAAAGCTCGAGCTTACGGACAGACAGATGATGATAGGAGACCTTATCCTTAAGGAAATCAAGGCCAGACTTGGATTCCTGTTGAATGTAGGATTAGATTATCTCTCACTATCACGTTCTACCGGAACCCTATCGGGTGGTGAGGCACAGAGAATTCGTCTGGCTACTCAGATAGGCTCAGGTCTGGTTGGAGTAGCGTATATTCTGGATGAACCTAGTATTGGACTTCACCAGAGAGACAACGATAAGCTTATAGCAACACTTAAGAAGCTTCGAGACCTGGGCAATACCCTTCTTGTTGTAGAGCATGACGAGGATACAATGTTGGCGGCTGACCATATAGTTGATATCGGGCCGGGTGCAGGTGAAAACGGAGGTCATGTCGTAGCACAGGGTACGGCAGAGGACATTATGGCCTGTGAGGAATCAATTACCGGTGCATATCTGAGTCGTAGGATAATGATTCCTGTACCTGAAGAGAGAAGAAAACCAACCGGATATATCGAAGTAAAGGGAGCCAGAGTAAATAATCTTAAGAATATCGATGTCAAGTTCCCGCTTGGAATTATGACCTGTGTAACAGGAGTATCCGGCTCGGGTAAAAGCTCACTCGTAAATGAGATATTATATAAGCGTCTTGCAAGAGACCTAAACAGGGCAAAGCAGAAGCCGGGAGAGCATGATGATATAACCGGCATAGAGCAATTAGATAAGATTATTGCAATCGACCAGTCGCCGATAGGACGTACGCCACGTTCCAATCCGGCAACCTACACCGGCGTTTTTGATAACATCAGAGATTTGTTCGCCGGCAGTAAGGATGCGAAGATGATGGGCTATAACAAGGGCAGATTCTCATTCAACATACCGGGTGGCCGTTGTGAGGCTTGTAAGGGTGACGGTATCATCAAGATAGAGATGCATTTTTTAGCAGACGTGTATGTGCCTTGTGAGGTCTGTCATGGTAAGAGATATAACCGAGAGACGCTCGAAGTAAAATACAAGGGCAAGAATATATATGATGTTCTCGATATGACAGTCGATGAGGCCTGTGAATTCTTCGAGAATGTTCCGTCTATTATAAGAAAGATATCAACATTAAAGGATGTCGGACTTGGCTATATAAAGCTTGGACAGCCATCTACCACCCTTTCAGGAGGAGAGGCACAGCGTATCAAACTTGCCACTGAGCTTTCAAAGAGAAGTACAGGAAAAACCATATATGTGCTCGATGAACCTACCACAGGACTTCATTTTGCGGATGTGCATCGTCTGGTGGATATACTCAGAAAGCTTTCAGATGGTGGTAACACCGTCGTAGTTATCGAGCACAACCTTGATGTTATCAAGACCGCTGACTACATCATAGATATTGGTCAGGAAGGCGGCGCAGGCGGCGGAACCGTTATCGCCCAAGGAACCCCGGAGGAAATAGTCAAGGTTCCTAATTCATACACCGGCCAGTATCTAAAAAAGTATTTAAACTAAAAAAGCAGAGTGGCACTATATGATATACAAAGACATATAAAGCCACAAACAGCCAGCATGATATGCAATATATTTCTGAAAGAGACATCTGTAGAGGTATACGAAGATATATAAAGCCACAAACAGCCCGCATGGGATGTAATATATTTCTGAAAGAGACATCTGTAGAGGTATACGAAGACATATAAAGCCACAAACAGCCAGCATGATATGCAATATATTTCTGAAAGAGACATCTGTAGAGGTATACGAAGATATATAAAGCCACAAACAGCCC
>CAMALN010000008.1 GCA_945836565.1 uncultured Lachnospiraceae bacterium | reverse complement strand
AATCATCAAAAACACAAGCTCATATATACAATATTACTCTGCAAAATGCTTAAATACTACGCTGGCATTGTGACCGCCGAATCCAAGGGAGTTTGAAATCGCATATTCAACCTGTACATTTCTTCCTTCATTTGGAACAATATCAAGGTCACACTCCTCATCAGGAACCTTGTAATTAATAGTAGCAGGTATGAAACCATCCTTAAGTGCAAGAGCTGTAAATATACCCTCGATAGCACCACTACCACCAAGAAGATGTCCTGTCATAGACTTAGTAGAGCTAACCATAAGCTTATATGCATGCTCACCAAATGCAGCCTTAATAGCCTTTGTCTCGCAAAGCTCATTAAGATGAGTAGATGTACCATGAGCATTGATATATCCTATATCAGTAAGCTCGATACCGGCATCCTCAACAGCCTGTACCATACATGCTGCTCCGCCTGCCCCTTCAGGATCCGGTGCAGTGATATGATATGCATCACAGGTAGAGCCGTAACCCACAACCTCAGCGTATATATTAGCACCTCTTGCCTTTGCATGCTCATACTCTTCAAGTATAAGAACTCCTGCTCCCTCTCCCATTACAAAGCCTGCTCTTTCCTTATCAAATGGTATAGAAGCTCTGCTTGGGTCATCAGTAGTATTAAGAGCCTGCATAGCTGTAAAGCCGCCGATAGCCAAATCACAGATACTTGACTCAGCACCACCGCAAAGCATAACCTCTGCATAACCGTCTCTGATTCTGTGGAAGCTGTCTCCGATAGCATTGTTACTACTTGCACAAGCAGTTACAACACAAGTACACATACCCTTAAAGCCAAGCTTTATGGCAATATTTCCTGCTGCCATATTTGAGATAGTCATAGGTATGTAGAAAGGCGAAACCTTATCAAAGCCTCTTCTTGTACCTGTCACATAGTTATCCTCAGTGGTCTTAAGTCCACCGATACCACTTGAGAATATGATACCACAGCGTGAAGCATCCTCCTTAGACATATCAAGTCCACTATCTTCAAATGCCTCAACAGCGGCTACCATAGAAAGCTGAGAATATCTGTCCATACGTCTTGCTTCCTTCTTATCGATAACACCCTCTGTAGAGAAATTCTTGACCTCGCCGGCTACCTTTACTGCATGGTCTGTCACATCTATCTGTGTAATATAATCTATACCACATACTCCATTTTTTATATTTTCCCAACTATCCTTAATGTTATTTCCAACAGGATTTACGGTACCAAGACCTGTAATTACAACTCTTCTTCTCATAATAGAATTCTCCTTTTTGTATTTATTATTACATTGCCATTCCGCCATCCACACAGATAACCTGTCCTGTAATATATCTCGCATCATCTGAAGCTAAGAATGCCACCAACTTCGCCACATCCTCGGGTTTTCCGGAATCCTTCATAGGAATTGCTTTCTTCATCTCGTCGACTACAGCCTCCGGAAGCTTTGCAGTCATATCTGTCTCAATAAAGCCCGGTGCAACTGCATTTGAGGTAATACCTCTTGATGCAAGCTCCTTTGCAACTGACTTAGTCATTCCGATAAGGCCTGCCTTACTTGCCGCATAATTTACCTGACCGGCATTACCGCTAACGCCAACTACACTGCTAATGTTTATAATCTTTCCGGAACGCTGCTTTATCATAAGCTTCGATACGTGCTTAACACATAAAAATGCACCCTTTAGATTCGTATCTATAACCTGACAAAAATCCTCTTCTGTCATCTTGAGCATAAGATTATCCTTAGTTATACCTGCATTATTTACAAGTATATCAATACTGCCAAATTCCTCCTTCGCCCTGGCAACCATCGCCTCAACATCTGCTGCCACTGCAACATCCGCCTTTAGAGCTATAGCTTTAACACCATATTCCTCACAAAGCTTAACAGTCTCCATAGTGCTTTGGGCGCCATGTGCATAACAGGTAACTATATTTGCGCCCTCTTTTGCAAGAGCCACGCATATCGCACGTCCTATACCTCTGCTGCCACCTGTTACTATGGCTGTTTTTCCTTCTAACTTCATACCAATCTCCTTATTTTAAGTTCACCTATATATAAAAACTAAGTACTTTAAGATAAATATAATTAAAAATAATAAGCTCATATTATCCCTCAAAAATACTACTTACCTAATGCCTCTACAAAAGCATTCAAGCTTTCCACATCCTCAACAGCATATGTGACAAGGTTTCTGTCAATCTTCTTAACAAAACCGGAAAGAGTCTTTCCCGGTCCGATTTCCACAAAGGTATCTACACCCTGCTCTATCATATATCTGATAGAATCCTCAAAATAAACCGAACTCTGTACCTGCTTCTCCAGCATCTCAGAAATAGTAACTCCTTCCTCAAGCTCCTTACCGGTTGCATTAAAGAGTACCGGGAAGCTCATATCACCGAAATGCTCTGACTTAAATCTCTCAGCAAGCTTATCTCCTGCCGGCTTCATAAGAGAAGTATGGAATGGTCCGCTTACAGCTACAGGAACTATTCTCTTGGCGCCGCGCTCAGTCATGAGCTCACCTGCTCTTTTTATTACAGGAGTGTCACCTGATACTGTTACCTGTACCGGTGTATTGTAGTTAGCAACCTCAGCTATATGGTATTCACTATCCTTGAATTCCTCCTCAGCAAGCCTACAGCACTCTTTTATTATCTCCCTGTCAAGACTCATTACGGCAATCATACCTGTATCTCTTCCTGTGACAGCCTCCTCCATAGACTTACCTCTGTATGCTACAAGGTCGATAACCTGCTGCTCATCAAATACTCCTGCTGCATATAATGCTGAATACTCACCAAGTGATAGACCGGCTGCTATCTCAGGCTTAATACCCTTGTTTGCAAGAATCTTTGTAACACCTACAGCAAATGCAACCATACATGGCTGTGTATATCTGGTCTGCCCAAGAATCTCTATAGGTCCCTCGAAGCAACAGCTCTTCAAATCAAAATCAAGCTTTGCATTGTCAAAAACCTCAGCAAATTCGTTGTAATTCTCATACAAATCCTTTCCCATACCAACATGCTGGCTACCCTGTCCTGCATATAAAAATCCTATCTTCATTATAATTCCTCCGTATTAATATATGTAAATCATATCAAAATGCATTATATACTTAATTTAGCAAGCTCAGCCTTAGCCCCCTCGTAAAGCTCTTCTAAGATTACAGCCACAGGTTTGATTTCCTTAAGCTGTCCGCTTACCTGACCTGCCATAAGTGAACCCATCTTTGTGTCTCCGTCAAATACAGCCTTTCTGAGTGAACCAAGAGTAAGCTTCTCAAGCTCATCCCTGTCAACATTCTGAGACTCAAGCTTGATATATTCTCTTGCCATCTGATTCTTCAAAACTCTAACAGGTGCTCCTGCAGAACGACCTGTAACGACAGTTCCATTATCCTTAGACTTAATTATTGCTTCCTTGTAGTTTTGATGTATAGGACACTCCTCACTGACAAGCAAACAGGTTCCAACCTGTACACCGATTGCACCAAGCGCGAGTGCTGCTACCATCTGTCTTCCGTCTGCTATACCACCTGCTGCGATAACAGGAATGGATACAGAGTCAACTACCGAAGGCACCAACGCCATAGTAGTCATCTCACCTACGTGTCCACCACTCTCACCGCCTTCTGCGATGACAGCATCGACACCCATCTTCTCCATACGCTTTGCAAGAATAGCTCCTGATACTACAGGGATTACCTTACAGCCTGCTTCCTTCCACATTGCTATGTACTTTTCAGGGCTTCCCGCACCCGTGGTTATAACCTCCGGTGCCTCCTCCTTAAGCATCTGGGCTATATTGTCCACATCCGGATTCATAAGCATAAGATTGACACCAAAAGGCTTGTCTGTCTTCTCTCTGCATATCTTTATCTCTTCTCTTATCTGCTCTGCATTCATTCCACCTGAAGCGATAAGTCCGAGTCCACCGGCATTAGAAACAGCTGCTGCAAATTCTCCGGTTGCAATATTTGCCATACCACCCTGTATAATAGGATACTTTATCCCTAAAAATTCATTTAATTTCATCATCACACCTCTTTCATCCCACAAAATTTACCACTCTATGTATGCGCCGCCCCAGGTAAGTCCGGCTCCAAAACCTACACAGATAATCTTCATTCCCGGCTTCAATAGTCCCTTTTCATCCATCTCAGAAAGAGCAATTCCTACACTGGCTGAGGAAGTATTTCCATACTCATCGAGATTCACATAGAATTTCTCCATCGGCTGCTTACACTTCTTTGCTACAGACTCTATGATACGTATATTTGCCTGATGACACACAAAATAATCTATATCATCAGCAGTTACACCGGCCTTCTCAAGCAAACGGTTTATGGATGCCGGCACAGTGGACACTGCAAATTTGAATACATCCTGTCCCTTCATAGCAACATATCTGTCCTCGTGACTGTTATTCGGGCACACTAAAACCTCATTATCACCCTTTGCGCCCAAATCTCCGAAGAATCTATGCTCGTCTGAAAGCTCTATTATGGCTGCTCCGGAACCATCTCCGAAGAGGATACATGAACCCCTGTCTGTCATATCAAGAATCTTTGAAAGAGTCTCTGTTCCTATTACAAGAGCATATCTTCTGCTACTCTGCATCAAAAGTCCCCTTGCTATCTGCATACCATACATAAAGCCGGAGCAGGCAGCATTTATATCAAAGCAAGGTATATCCTGTGGAAGTCCCAATTCCTTCTGTACTATACATGCATTCGATGGTGTAAGATAATCAGCCTTGACCGTTGCAACTACACAGGCTCCGATATCCTCTACATTTATGCCTGATTTTTCTATAGCCATTCTCGCTGCTCCGATTGCAAGACTGCATCCGGTTTCATCTTCGACAAAATGTCTTTTCTTAATTCCGGTTCTGGTTGTAATCCACTCATCGTTTGTGTCAACTATCTTACTTAAATCATCATTTGTAACAATCTTTTTAGGAACACAATGTCCTACGGCAACAATTTTTAATCCGTCCTTAACTAACATGGTCTCTCCCTTTTGTATATTTTATCTATATCATTTTCATATAATCCGAATCTATACTTCTAAACTTCTTATATCTATGCTTTGCAAGCTCATCCGGACCCATCTTAACAAGCTTATCCAATTCCTTCTTAATATATTTATCAACTGACTTATATACCACCTTAGGATTGATATGTGCTCCTCCTACAGGCTCCGGAATTATATCGTCTACAACATTAAAGCCCTTCAAATCCTGAGCTGTAAGCTTCATCATATTACAAGCTTCATCAGCTCTTGTTGAATCCTTCCAAAGTATAGTTGCATAGCCTTCCGGTGAAAGAATTGAATATACTGCATTTTCAAGCATAAGAACACTATTCGCAACACCTATTGCAAGGGCTCCTCCACTGCTTCCTTCTCCGGTTACAACTGCTATTACCGGAACCTTAAGTGCACTCATCTTTGCTAAGTTGCTTGCAATTGCTATACTCTGACCATTTGTCTCGGCCTCAAGCCCCGGATATGCTCCCGGGGTATCTATAAATGTAATAATAGGTCTGCCAAACTTCTCTGCCTGCTTCATCATTCTAAGCGCCTTACGATATCCTTCAGGACCCGGCATACCAAAATTACACTTCAAATTCTCATTTAAGTCATTGCCCTTTCTATGTCCAAGTACAGTCACAGGCATACCATGATAGGTTGCAATTCCTCCAAATATACTTCCATCATCCTTGCCAAGTGCATCACCCTTTTGTTCAAAGAAATCCTCAAATATATTATCAATATATTCTGTTATCTTAGGTCTCTTCTTATGTCTTGCAAGAAAAACCTTATCATGTGCATCAAGATTCTTGCACATCCTTATAAGATCATGTCTCTGTCTTCTAAGTACATATATCTGTGCCTCGTCAACGCATTCTTCCTTCTGGAGCTGCTCTATAGAGGCCTCTATCTCGGATATTTTAGCATCTATCTCTTTTATCATATCAACATCTCCTTATTTGCTCTTTTTACAGTGAAGCTTTAATATAAGCGCCAAAGTCTCACGCATCTTGTTTCTTGGAACTATTTGATCCACAAAGCCATGTTCCATCTGGAACTCCGAACGCTGAAAGCCTTCCGGAAGCTTCTGTCCTATAGTCTGCTCTATTACTCTGGGGCCTGCAAAGCCGATAAGGGCATCCGGCTCAGCCAGTGTAATATCTCCAAGCGTAGCAAAGCTTGCGCTTACACCACCTGTAGTAGGATGAGTCAATACCGATATATATAATCCGCCGTTTAGATTGAATTTTTCTATGGCTGCACTTGTTTTAGCCATCTGCATAAGAGATAATATTCCCTCCTGCATTCTTGCTCCGCCACTTGCTGTAAAAATTATGAGCGGTAATTTCTTTCTGTCTGCATATTCTATAGCATAAGTAACCTTTTCACCAACTGCTATACCCATACTACCCATAAGGAATTTACTACTCATTACTGCAATAACTGCTTCATATCCTTCTATTTTTCCAACGCAGGTATATACTGCTTCATCCATACCCGTTTTCGCTTGAAGTGCATGTATCTTATCCTCATAATCAGGATATTCAAGTGGATTTGCAAAATCAACCTTGCATTTTAAAGGTTTGTATGAACCCTGATCTGTGAGTAATCTGACTCTTCTCTCTGCTGAAATCACAAAATGATATCCACAGGCTATACAGACATTCATATTTTCCTTAATTACAATTTTCTTAAATGTCTGCTTACATTTTGGACACTCAGTCATAGCCTCAGCCTTTGCCACTGCATCCTCTTTTTCAACAGCTTCCTTCTTTTCGGTCACCATTGTATTCTCTGAGTTACTAAGCCTTGTAAGCTTTTTCTTGAAAATACTTAATTTCTTTTCCATTTTGTATCAATACTCCTCTTTATACAGTGCTTACCTTTGCACATTATCTATACATTTGTATCATATTGTATAAATATATGTCAAACCTCGTAACGTAGTATTCAAAATCACATATGCCGGTATATATTCAATAATCACACCTTACTCATTTGTTTCTTGATAAAAGCCGGTGTTTATGATAATCTTTTTATAATACTTAGGAGGATTTACACGTGATAATTTTAGGTATACTTATCATTGTTTACAGCTTAATATATCTTGTGGTTTACGTTCTGGCACATCAGGATGCAAACATGATAAAACCACTAACTGCCATGACTGTAGGCATGCTTGTCCTACTTTTTATCACAGCGCTAGTGGCCTTACTTAAAGGCTTCTGGTACATAAGCCTCTTTATATTCATAATAATATGTGGTCTCATCAAATTCCTTATGGAATTAAGTAAATATTAGATATATCATTCTATGCCGACTGCCTGCTTTGCCAGACGGTCGGCTTCTTCATTTCCCTCAACTCCGGAATGTCCCTTTACCTTAATAAACTTAAGGTTTATCTTATCTTTGATACTTTGAACATAATCATAATAAACTATGGTTCCTTTTTTATTTCTCTTCCATCCGCCATTTGCCCACTGCTCTATGCCCATATAATCATAATATACTGCAAGCTCAGTAAGTCCAAGCTCGAGAGCAAGCTTTATCGCAGCCATGCTTCCTAAAACCTCTCCTGCTACATTCCTCATCGATGCCATTTCCACATCATCGCCATGTCCCTGTATTATATGTCTGTTACCATTTTCTACAAGAAAACCACCATAGCCGTATACCCTGGTTGTCGCGTTATACGAACCATCGACAAAAGCATAGTTATCGAACTCCTCCTGAGTAATATACTCATTCGCCTTGCCACTTTTACTATGATTATCACTGCATTTTAGAAATTCTTCTGCGCTTTGGATATCATCAAAGCCCATATACACCGGTCCTGAGAAGCCATCCACCTGCTTCCTGCAATCTGCCCAGCTAATATATATACCCGGAACTCTTCCAACCCTTACAGCATAATATTTTTTTGCCATATATACCTCTTAACTATAGAAATATCATAAATATGATAATCTATCTTCAAATTCACTTTTTTGTATAGGTTTGTCAAAATAAAAGCCTTGTGCGTTAAAGCAGTTATTCTCCTTTAGAAGCTTAACGTGCTTTATAGACTCCACGCCTTCTACTATACATTCCATACCAAGACTTTGAGTCAGGGCTATTACATGCTTAAGCATCGTATTGCCGCGACTATCATCATCGCACATATATAGAAAGCTCTTGTCAAGCTTAATTACATCCCAAGGTAAATCCCTAATAAGATTAAGTGACGAATATCCGACACCAAAATCATCAACCGATGTCCTTATTCCCACCGACTTTAATCCATACACTATGCTCTTCAGATAGTCATAGTCAACGTCCGTTGTAGTTTCCGTAAGCTCAATCTCTATGTACTCATGAGGAACATTGTAGCTGTCTATTATTTCTATAATTTTTGTAAGTAAATCCGGTGCACCAAAGTGTTTTCTAGAGAGGTTGACGGAAACAGTTACTATCTGTCTGCCTGAATCCAACCAGCTTCTCAAATCCTTACACACATGCTCAAGCATATAAAAGTCAAGCTCACATATAAGATTAGACTGTTCAAACAAAGGAATAAATTTGTAAGGCATCAATATTTCTCCGTCATGAACCCACCTGCATAGTGCCTCTGCACCACAAAGCTTATAATCCTTAAGATTAACCTTAGGCTGATAGTAGACCTTGAATTCCTCATTTTCAATTGCATCAGGAAAAAGATCCTCATATATACGATTTTCAGACAGATGCTCCATAACATCTTCGTTATAGTATACGTATGGCTCCTTCAATACATTCTTTGCTATGTTACATGCCTTACTGGCATTCTCGAGCGCTTCACTCGCATCCCTGATATCCTCATGCATCTCATATATACCCACACTGGCGCTCATCGTAACCTTATCAACCACCTCATCATCAACCTCGACGAGCGTTCCTGCAAGATATGATTTTACAGAATCAAGCTTATCATTTCTCACAAGACATGCAAAATTGTCACCGCCCAGTCTGCACACAAAACCACTTTCTGCCATAACACTCTTGAGACCTTGCGCATATAAGGTCATAACCTTCAAACACATATTTCTTCCGAAGGTTGCATTGAGTCTTGCAAAACCCCTGATATTATAAAACAAAACGCAGTATTCCTTTGCACTTCCCATATTTATCTTCTTCTGACATTCCATTCTGAAATAAGCAGAATTCGGAAGCTTTGTCTCCACATCATAGAAGGTAAGCTCCTCACATTTCGCGATAAGCCTTATCCTTCCACTGAAAACGAACATAAGATTCAAAACAAATTTTACAGCATCCTTTTCCTGCTCTGTCCACGGCTCATCATCCAAGGACTTATATGCCTTATAATGTACCTCATATCCTGCTGTAGTCGTCTCATCCTGAGCTACATAGCAACACTCATCATACTGCGGATTCTTGTCATTCACCTTCAGCTCATCATATTTGAAATTGTTCTCCAGTACGTCCTTTTGACTCTCATAAAATCTGGTAGTAACCAATGATACCCTCAAAAGCTCGCATAGAGGTTTTAGCCTGTTCGCCATCTCTTCCCCTAAATAAGTATCATTGTTTTTCATATCGTATACGAAGTCTTCTATACATTTTATGTACTTTTCAAAATCAAAACACCCCATATCTTACACTCTCCTGTTATTCAACTACCTCGAGCTGAGGAACCGACATCACGAATTCAATTAATCCTCCACCGTAAGTATCAAGACGTATCATTCCATTCATATGTCTTACAAGATTTCCAACCTGAGCAAATGGATTATCCTCGGTATTCACCGCCATATAAGCCGCAAGTGTTCTAAAATCAAAGTTGTTATCCAATATATCAAATATTTCCTGTCCACTTTTTCCTATTGTAGTCTGAATGTTTATCTCAAGAAATGTAGCATACCCCTTCTTGCTGGAATCAGCATAAACTCTTATCCTGTCAGCGCCAAGCTCGTGTGCACAGAAATTAATAAGCTTATTTATAACCTGACTTATGCAGCCTGCATCTCCCATAAGCATAGCATCTTCCTGACATCCAATTCTGTATGAAACCTCTTTTTGCTGTTCAGAAAGCTTTCTGTTGGCAGTCCCACACACTATATCCATCATCTGTTCTATGCTATAATTATAATCATTATATGTAAGCTGCCATTCAGAGAACTTTGCATACTCAATAGTACCTTGTACCTCATCCGTGAATTTCTTCACTTCTTCCGCAAGCTTTATAAATTTATCCTTAGACTCTCCCGTAATCTCTTCCGCTATGGCATATGCCTCTCGTGAAATATTACCGGCAGCTTTTTCTACAATAGTACTAATCTCGCTTATATAATTCATCTGAGATTCAGACTTAATCTTAACCTCCTCGACCTGCTGTCTGTTATAGAAATTTTCCCTTGCAATCTTTTCTACAAGTGTCATAAAATATGCCGCCAGCTCAATACAATTGTTTAACTCAATGCTGGTAAATCTCTTCATTTTACCTATCTCTTCAAAAAAGCTGTCCTTATCAAGCTTAAAACTATCCGCCCACACATCACAGCTTTTTCTGACGGGCTCTTCAATAATAGCCCTACCACCCATAAAGCATCCCAGATATTGTCCTCTTATGATGATAGGTACAGCGAATCTTTTTACACACCCAAAGCAATCATGTATGTACGGTTTTTCTTCTATCAGAGCCTTCATAGCTCCAAGCCTTCTCTGCTGTTGATGCTCTTCAACAGCCAGAGGTGATGATTTTATAACCTTTTCATAGAACTCATCCCTAACGCTGTTATATGTAATTGGATTACCATCCTGATCCAATATATGTGCTATAAGTCCTGTAGATTTTACAAACATATCCTGCATGCTTTGAAGCAGCTCAACATTTATAAAATCAGTCAATCTTGTCTTGACCATATAATTCCCCCAAAATACACTACTTTTCCCTATTGATAATCGGTGACTCTTCAAATATCTTGAGCATCTTCTGCTTCTGGGATTCCTCATCCAGCTCTACCAAGCCATGATTAAAATGTGCTTTTTTCATCCAGCCACCCAATTTCTGTTCTTTCCCATGCAACTCCTTCTCTATGGTAAAGTAATACATCCTGCTAAAATCAGTAGCGTACACAAAATAAACTGCATAGCACTGTGATTCATCCTGTGGCTCAGGCAGCTCCAGCTTTACTGCTTTGATTTTATCAGAAAGCTCAAGCTGCTTTACCTTGAAATCATCTTCACTGTATGGAAATTCAATATTATTTTCTTCACAATTTGTCTTGAAGGTACTATAAGCAAGATTCTCTATAAGAGGTAATAACCCCTTTATAGAATCCTTCTTTGTCTTGTACAGATAATTCACCAGCTGTCTATGCTCCAACAGATATCTGGCATCTGCTAAACTGTTTAATTCCATTGCTCTCTCCTCATAAGTATCTAACATACCCTGTTAGACTGCTCAACTGTACCATTTGCATAATCACGTGCATTCTTAAGTGTAGTGTGACTTATGGAAAGCAATGCTTCCTCTGTCAGAAATCCCTGATGCGATGTCACTATTACATTTGGAAACGAAAGAAGTCTCGAGGTTATTGAAGTCTCTAATATGTCATCCTCTCTGTTCTCAAATACATTGTTTGTCTCTTCTTCATATACATCAAGTCCTACACCAAAGAACTTTTTCGCCCTTATTCCGCTTATCAAATCCTCTGTCTTTATCAAGGCTCCTCTCGAGGTATTTACAAGTATAACGTTATCCTTCATCTTCTGTATCGTTTTGTCACAGATAAGATGCTTTGTCTCCGGAGTCAGAGGACAATGTAACGATATCAAATCGCTTTGTGCAAGAAGTGTATCAAAGTCAACATATTCTACGAAATCCAAATCCTTGTTTGGATACATATCATATGCTATAACCTTCATTCCGAAGCCCTTGCATATCCTACACATAGCAGCACCTATTTTTCCGGTTCCTACTATACCGGCAGTCTTTCCAAAAAAGTTTATGCCTGTAAGTCCGATGAGACTGAAATTATTCTCTCTCACCTTAATATAGCCCTTATGAATATGACGGTTAACCGCAAGAGCAAGTGCCATAGCGTGTTCAGCCACTGCCTCAGGCGAATATCCCGGAACGCGAAGTACTGTTATACCCAATTCCTTAGCCTTGTCCACATCAACATTATTAAAGCCCGCACACCTCATAAGCACAAGCTTAATATCGTTTTGTGCAAGACCTTCAAGTATATCCCCGCTTACATCTGAGCTTACAAATGCGCATACCGCATCATAGCCCTTTGCCAGGCTTGTTGTCTGTAATGACAAATCCGCATCCAGATAGTCAATGTGTATATCATCATATTCTTTTATAGCTTTTTCAAAAGAATCCCTATCATATTTTTTTGTATCATAAAACAATATACGAAGCTTATCCAAAATCAGTATCCTCCCACTTTGATAATACATATTATTATACCAATTTTACATATTTTATACATATATCATTCTAGCACATTACAGGTATATAAACAAGGAAACTTTTAGCAATATATGTACAAAAAAGGGATGCCAAAACGGCATCCCACTGATTCTTCAAAGTATCAAATTACTTTCCGGCCATCTGAGCTGCAACCTCAGCTGCAAAGTCTTCATTCTTCTTCTCCATACCCTCACCAACTTCGAAACGAACAAACTTAGCGATTGAAAGGTTCTTATTAACTGACTCAAGATACTTGGCCACTGTCTGCTTTCCATCCTCAGCCTTAACATAAACCTGATCCAGAAGACTGATTTCCTTAACCTGCTTAGAAATACGTCCCTCAACAAGACCATTGAATATCTTATCAGCAACAATTGTTTCCTTGTCAGCCATAGCAAGCTCAGCTAACTGAGACTTAGCCTCTGATGAAAGGAAGTTGAACAAGAAGTTCATATTGCTCTTCTTCTCTTCGTAGATTGCTACATCCTCAGCACTCCATACTCCTGCACAAGCCTTGTCAATTAACTTCATTAAGATTGGCTTAGGAAGTGTATCAGGTGCATTTAATGCACTATCAACAGTGATTTCCTTTATCTTAGCCATAGCATCCGCTGAAATATCTGCTCTGCTGATATACTCCGGATTCATAGCTGCAATCTGCATAGCTACATTCTTAAGTGCTTCCTTAGCAGCATCATCATTTGCACCCATACCTGCAACAAGAACGCCGATTCTGCCATTACCATGCAGGTAGTCTACAACTGCATCACCGGAAATCTTCTCAAATCTACGGAAAGATAACTTCTCACCAATTGTTGCAGTCTTCTCTACGAGAGCATCCTTAAGTCCGTTCTCACCAAGAAGTGCCTCAACATCCTCGCCATCCTTACCACCAACAAGTGATGATGTAAGTGCCTGATCAGCTATAGACTGAACAAATGTCTGGAATACCTCGTTCTTTGCAACGAAGTCTGTCTCCGAGTTAACCTCTACAACAACACCTGTTGTACCATTAACTGCTGAACGGCAGATACCCTCTGCAGCGATTCTGCTTGCCTTCTTCTCAGCCTTAGCTGCACCACTCTTACGAAGTACCTCTACTGCTGCTTCCATATTTCCATCAGTCTCTGCAAGTGCCTTCTTACAATCCATCATTCCGGCACCTGTGAGCTCTCTCAACTCCTTAACCATACTAGCTGAAATAGCTGCCATGTATATATCCTCCTATAAATCCAAATACAAAACTACTCCTCAGTAGCCTCTTCCTCTTCCTCTACAACTGCGTCTGCTCCCTGGTTTGCCTCGATAACAGCATCTGCCATCTTTGCTACGATAAGCTTTACGGCTCTGATTGCATCATCGTTACCCGGGATAACATAATCAAGCTCCTCAGGATCACAGTTTGTATCAGCTATACCAACAAGAGGAATACCAAGTGAATGTGCCTCCTGTACGCAGTTTCTCTCCTTGCGAGGATCTACGATAAATATCATATCAGGAATGGACTTCATATCCTTGATACCGCCGAGATTAGCCTCAAGCTTCTCCCACTCCTTCTTGAACTCTATAACTTCCTTCTTTGTGTACTGTGCAAATGTGCCTTCTGCCTCCATCTGCTCATACTTCTTAAGCTTCTCGATTCTTGTCTGAATGGTCTTAAAGTTTGTGAGCATACCACCTAACCATCTCTCGTTAACGTAGTACATACCACATCTTAATGCCTCTGACTTGATTGAATCCTGTGCCTGCTTTTTAGTACCAACAAAAAGAATCTTGCCGCCATCAGCTACACAATTCTTGATAGCCTCATATGCCTCATCAACCTTTCCTACTGACTTCTGAAGGTCAATGATGTAGATTCCGTTACGCTCAGTATAGATATACTCAGCCATCTTAGGATTCCATCTTCTTGTCTGATGTCCAAAATGAACACCTGCCTCGAGTAACTGCTTCATTGAAATAACGCTCATAATATACCTCCTGGTTCTTTCTTCTGTGAGCTTATTGTAATAATACACGGGCAAGGACCATCGCGTCTATGGCACCCCCTGCCAATCCACTCACATGATTTACTCCTGTGGAAAATACTCACAGGGCAGAGTGATACATATTTCACTCAAATCACACAAAGGCGATATTAACATAATTTTCAGCACTTGACAAGCACTTTTTTATCTATCACCCTTTGTAAGCTCTTTTGCAATCTCTTCATAGCTCATATTGCTATTCAGCTTAAATGTATTAACACTCAACATATTTGAATATCCATTTTCATTAAGATATCTGTCAAATTCCATATAATCATCTATTATGCCGGCATCCTGAACAAGCTTAGCTATCTGCTCAGAATTCATACCCTTTGATACAGTAATCTCTGCTGTTATATAATCCGTAGCTATGTCTGTAGAATTTACCTCGGTTGTTACCTCAGTAGTTCCTTCTGTTGCTTCTGTTGTTGCCTCAGTAGTTCCTTCTGTTGCTTCTGTTGTTGCCTCAGTAGTTCCTTCTGTGCTTGCTTCTGTTGTTGCTTCTGTCGTTGCCTCGGTAGCTCCTTCTGCTGTAGACAGTGCTACATCCGCAGTATCATCATCCTCAGCAACAATCGGCTTATCCTGCATAACCATACCAAGCTTCTCAGCTCTTTTTATTATCTCAGCATCAGATATCCTATAGCTTCCGGATGTCATATATGCGACGAGCATTATCAATGCCGAAAAAATAATACCGGCTCCAAGTCCTCTTAAAAAATCCTTCATATTCATTACCTTTGTTCTCCTTGATATAAGTCTACAACCAACTTAACCTCTCCTACTCCGAGACCAAGCTGTTTAGCAATTTCCAGTATACTGAGTCCCTGCTTGTGAAGCTCCAGGATAATATCGTTATTGCAGTCACTTACTGTTGACTGCTCAGCCTCTGTATCATCCTCAATCTCTCTTATTACTTCTTCAAGCTCCTCGTCCTCATCATTTCTCTTTACAACCAAATGATTAGCCTCTACAAATTTTTCAATGTCCTTTCTGTAATCATCAACCATGGTTGCAGTAGTCATTATTTCCTTCTGCTTGTCAGCAAGCATATTATACAGGAACATTACTTCCTTATGATTCTTGTCTATTTCTTCATTTACGGTAACTGCATAATCTCCCAGTGCCAAGGTTTTCTCATTCACTATCTTGGAAAAATCAGACTCGATATCCGCAAGTCTTGCATCAATCTTTTCATTCATATAATCATCAATCATTTTCTGTATCCTGTTCTTTTGCTCCTCAGAAAGCTCCTCAGGTATACGTATAATTGTTTCATCTTCTTTTTTTCCTTCAAGCTTTGCTGCAAATACATAGCTTACAATAATCAAAGCAAGTCCTATAATTATAAGTGTTATTACTACTGGTGACATTTTTCTTCTCCTTGTTGATTTACTAAAGTTGATTTACTAAAGCTTAATATCAAAATTCACTCTGTTTACCTCAGGTGTATTTTGATTTTCGGTCTTTGTTTTTTTCTTTTTATTATTGTAAAGATTCCGGTATTTATTCCTGCCTTCTTCTTTTGCATCATGATGCTGTTCATAGAATACAGCCTCATCCTTTTTAATAACAGTTTCCTTCTGTTCCCTTTCCTTTTCCTGCACCTTCTGCACAGCAATGCTTGTATTAATTGTACTCTGAGCATCTGTGTTTTGCTGTATGGCAGCCATTGGAACCGAGCTTTGTGCAACTATAGGTGTAATCATATTTCTCACCTCACATCTTCCTTCTAAAATTTCTATCTAGAAAGATACCGCTTCTATCTCACCCTCAGATATTTTGAACATACAATGTGACATATGCTGCTTTACATTGTATATCTTACTTGCAATAAAGACAGAAACTCCTACAAACACCTCTCCTGAAACCTTTATCCTGCCGGCTTTTCCGGCGTCTATTTCATGCTTTAATTCCATCATTCGAGCTGTCTTTGCACTTTTTTCTTCTTCCAGTTCCGAAAGCCTTCCTGTATATTCTTTAATTTGCTTCATATTTTGAGGAGTGAGCTTAACACCTTTTTTTACCTTGCTTCTGTAAACATTCAGGTATGAAGATGTTTCTTCAATAATTTTGTTCATCTCAGTAGTCTCTGCAACAAGGTTTTTAAGCTCATCAATCAATTCAGGCTTCACTCCTACCTTAATAGCAGTCTGGGTTTCCATCTTGTTTCCAATCGTATTCACTTCAACAAGATTTTCACATATAATCTCTCCGCCTACTATAAAGCCTTTTTTCCCGCTTACCACAACCTTACCGCGTGACATAATTTTGCTATGTAGAATAGAGCCTGCATTTATATCGCCGTCTACATCCAGATTCGCACTTTCTATAAACTGCGCACTTAAATCACCACCTGCAACAAGCTTGCCCTTTGACATTCCCTGGACACCACGTTTTATCACAATATTTCCATCTGCAATGATTGTTGCACCTTCAACTACACCGTTTATCTGGATATCTCCCTTTGCTTTTACCGTAAAGCCCGTACGTACATTTCCTTGTATAAATATACTGCCGTCATATTCTATATCACCTGTTGAAGCATCAACATCAGCCGCTACCTTATACGTATCTGATACAAACACGGTATCCTTGGTAAGTGTCACATCACCGTCGACCTCACTTATAAGATCAGTTCCGTCCTCAGACACGGTAATATTTCTTCCGTACTTGAATTTCAATATTTTAGGCTTTGTGGTGCTTATAACATTACCATATACATCTGTTCCATTGATACCATCCTCATGCTTCGTTAGCTTTGCAAGCTTCTGGCCCTTTTCCACTCTTGTAAAAAGGTTCAGCTTATGATAGTCAACACTGCCATCCTCAAGCATTTCAGGCTTTGACAAAGGTTTTGTATCAAACAGATATTCTATAATAGTATCCTTTGCCAGCACAGGCTTTTCCCCTTTTGCAATAGGAATATTGGCACAATATTGACGATTGCTCATATATAAATCTATTACTTTCTCTGATATTCCAAATGTTATTTTTTTGAGCTCGAGCTCAGACATTATCTCCTTTTTATCCATAAGCTTGCCATCTGTTGATGGCGGATAAAATCTTATGTATGCAATCATCCTGTCCGGAGTAACATTTACTACAGCACTCTCGCCAAATGGCTCTGCCGGTATGTCTGATATCTTTATTCTTGCCGGTTTTTGTGTAACAAGTGTAAGTGCTTTTTCAACAACCTTAATGTTGTAATCTATCTTCTTTATGTCAAGAAAGTCCATAACCTCTTTTAGCTCAAGTTTTTTTCCGTCAGCCAATGCAGGAAATATGTTAAGATATGTCCCGTCTTCTTTAATTTCTATCCGAAAAAAAGAATGCTTATACTTCATTTCCTACACCTCCTTGAATAAAATGCCAATTATCCCATAAAATACACAAATTTATCTTCCAGCTTTGTCTTTAGCTTTCGCAACGCCTTAGAATGCAGCTGAGATACTCTTGACTCCGAAACCTCCATTGCCTGAGAAATTTCTTTCAATGTCAGCTCCTCATAATAATACAGCATCACTACGGTTTTTTCCTTATCGGTCAAAAGCTCAAGTGCTTCGAGCAGAGCCTCCTTTTGTTCCTTTTCAACCATAAGCTTCTCCGGATCATTTTTCGAAGCCGTACCCGACAATGTATTTGACGGTTCACTTCCCTGTTCCATATACTCATCCAAAGAAGAAATATTTGATACATTAGTCATGGAAAGCCAGTTTGCGTATTCATCAGGAGATATTTCTAACTCTCTTGCTATATCGTCATCATCATAGTCCTGACCCACTCTTTGCTCAAGTGCCGTTACAGCAGCATCTATAGCCTTTTGCTTTTGTCTCACAGACCTCGGAATCCAATCCATTTTTCTGATTTGGTCAAGAATGGCCCCTCTTATTCTAAGACTTGCATAGGTTTCAAATTTTATCCCCTTATTATAGTCAAACTTGTCTATAGCATCAATAAGTCCAAAGGCACCATAGCTGACCAAGTCATCATAATCAACATTTGAACCTAAGTATATGCTTAATCTGCCCGCAACAAGCTTTACCAATGGGACATATTCTACAATAAGCTGTTCTCTTACAGCGCTGGTCTTAGAGTGATTGTATTCAATCCACAATCTCTCCTTATTGTCTAATATTGCCATAACCTTCCCCTTT
>CAMALN010000007.1 GCA_945836565.1 uncultured Lachnospiraceae bacterium | reverse complement strand
TATATCTGATTCTTGGCTTCATCCGTAAAATATATAACTACATTCCGACATACAATCATATTAATATTTCTGAAAAATGGGTCCTTTAACAAATTATGTTTTTTGAATTCAACACATTTTTTTATATCATCAGAAATCTTCATATGATTTTTTTCAGCCGGACTAAAATACTTCGACTTGAATTCAGCCGGAAGATCTGTCAGGCTTCGCTCCGGATATATACCATTCTTTGCAAATGCCAGCACATCCTCATCTATGTCCGTAGCAATTATCTTAATTTTTTCTGTTGGTATGTACTTAGCCATAATCATAGCAATTGTATAAGGCTCATCACCGGTCGAACAGGCTGCGCTCCATATAGTCAGTCTGTCCCCGTATTCCTTCCTGAGATAAGGAAGTATATCCTGCTCAAAATGTCGCCATTGCTCCGGATTTCTAAAGAATTGTGATACGTTTATTGTCAAATAACTAACAAAGGTACGAAGCAGTTCTTCGTCCTGCTTCATACCTTTGAAAAAATTCTCATATCCATCGAAGCCCTTTCTGGTAATAAGGGATTCTATTCTTCTTTTCATCTGGCGTTCTTTGTACATATCCAAGTTTATGTCTGTCAATTTATAGACATCCTTCTTAAACTCTTCGTACCCGTATGCCATATATTACTCCTCAGTAGCAGCCTCTTCTGTTGCTTCCTCAGCAACATCATCCTCTTCTGTAAGAAGTGCCTTCATGCTAAGGCTAATCTTCTTCTCATCAAGCTTAAAGTCAACTATCTTGGCAGTAATCTCCTGACCAAGTGTGAGTACATCCTCAGGCTTCTCAACTCTCTTATTTGAAATCTGTGATACATGAAGAAGTGCATCAACACCCGGCTCAAGCTCTACAAATGCGCCAAATGTAGTCATACGTGCAACCTTACCGGTTACAACATCATCCACCCTGAACTTCTCTGCTGCCATCTCCCATGGGTTTGTTCCCGGAAGCTTCTTGGTAAGAGCAATCTTCTCACCATCTATACTCTTAATCATAACCTCGATTTCCTGACCAACCTCAACAACAGTCTTAGGGTTGTCAACTCTTGACCAAGACATCTCTGATATATGAAGAAGTCCGTCAACACCACCCAAATCGATGAATGCACCAAATGGAGTTATGTTCTTGACTGTACCCTTAACAACATCTCCCTCATGAAGCTTCTCAAGAGCTGCCTTGATAGCCTCAGCCTTCTGTGCTGCCACAAGTACCTTTCTGTTTCCTATAACTCTTCTCTTCTTAGGATTGCACTCAGTAAGCTTAAACTCAAGCTCCTGTCCCATATACTTGTTAAGATCCTTCTCAAATACATCTGATACAAGGCTTGCAGGTATAAATACATTGCAATCATCAACTACAACAGTTAAACCACCTGATACAACCTGAGTTACAGTACCCTTTAGTACAGTCTCATTCTCAAATGCCTCCTGAAGAGCCTCGTAAGATTTCTCGTTTGCTACTCTCTTATATGAAAGAAGAACCTGTCCGTCTCCATCATTTGTCTTGATAACCTTAACTGTGATAGGATCACCTTCCTTAACAACAGTAGTAAGATCAAGATTCGGAGTGTTTGAATACTCGTTTCTGGTAATGATACCATCTGCCTTATACTGGATGTCTACGATAATCTCATCAGGCTTAACACCTATAACTTTACCTTCAACTATGCTTCCTGTTCTAATCTTTCTGTCGTTCTTTTCTGATTCCTCAAATAATTCTGCAAAACTTAATTCTGACATGCGTCATGAACCTCCTTAATAATATAGTTTGGGGTAGATGCCCCAGCTGTAATACCTACCCTCTTAGCGGATTCAATAGCTGCCAAATCCAAGTCAACGAGTGTCTGAATGTAGTAAGTATTTCTGCATTTCATTTTGCATATCTCATACAACTTTTGTGTATTAGAGCTGTTTATGCCACCAATAACAATCATCGCATCGACTTCATTAGCTATCCGCGCTGCTTCAAGCTGTCTTTCATCAGTTGCATTGCATATGGTCTTATAAACACGAACATTATTATAATCGTTTTTATCTAAAAATTCAACAAATTCTTTAAAAATTATACCATTAAATGTAGTTTGTTGGACTAAAACATAATTCTCTTTGCTATTTTCGACGACTTTCTTAAGCTCTTCAACGGTTTTAACAACATAAGGCGGAGTCTTACACCAGCCCTTTATCCCCTTTACCTCCGGATGCTTATCGTCTCCGACTATAATAACCTTACAGCCTTCCTCGTATGCCTTCGCAACTATATTGTGTATCTTCTTCACAAAAGGACAGGTTGCATCTATTACATGATGTCCCAGCTTTTCTATCTCTTCGTAGGTTTTTCTGTCAACACCATGTGAACGTATGACAACATATCCCGCTTCTTTGTCTTTGAGCTCATCCAGGCTGTGTACAGTTACGACTCCCTGCGCTTCAAGCTTTGCCACGACATCCTCATTGTGTATAATCGGCCCGAGAGAATATATCGCTTTTTTGCTCTCCTTGGCAGTCTCCAACTGCGCATACACTGTATCAACCGCTCTTTTTACGCCGAAACAAAATCCGGCAGTATCAGCCAATATTACTTCTCTTTTATCTTCCATAGCTACAGATTTTATCAACAACCTCCTCTATAGTCATATCAGAGCTGTCAATATATATTGCATCCTCAGCCTGCTTAAGAGGCGCTATCTCCCTATTCATATCCTGATAATCCCTAAGCTCTATATCCTTTTCGATTTGCTCAAGACAAGGTGCTTCGCCCTTGGCAAGCAATTCATCATATCTTCTCTTGGCTCTCACCTGTACAGACGCTGTGAGATATATCTTGCACTCTGCATTTGGCAGCACAAAGGTTCCTATATCCCTTCCATCCATTATGACATCTGTCGATGCCGCAATGTCTCTCTGAAGTTGAAGAAGCTTTTCCCTTACAGGTCCCTTGGTTGCAACCTTTGAAGCCATATTACCGACAGCCTCCTGTCTTATCTTCTCCGATACATCATCACCGTTCAAAAGCACCCTCTGTGCGCCTTCTACGTATTTTATCTCGATATTTATATTCTGCAGGGCATTCTTGAGTGAAGTTTCATCTTCGTAATCAACATCATTATTGATAACATACAAAGCGATTGCTCTGTACATTGCACCCGTATCCACATATACATATCCTAAGCTTTTTGCTGCAAGCTTTGCTATGGTGCTTTTTCCCGCTCCTGCAGGTCCGTCTATTGCTATATTCATAATAAATCTCCTAAATATTTTATTCTTTAATATCCACATTCATGGCTGTTGACCACGCTATCTGCAGATTATAACCTCCTGTATAGGCATCCAAATCCAAAACCTCTCCTATAAAATAAAGATTTTCAGTCCTTTTAGCCTGCATAGTCTGAGGATTAATCTCTGATACGGCCACGCCACCCTGAGTTATGATAGCTTCATTAAAATCTCTGGTTCCCTTAACAGTGAGCTTAAAATGCTTAAGTGCATCTACAAGACTTAATCGCTCCTCCTTAGATACCTCATTTACCTTCTTATACATATCCAACTTGGCATAAGCAATTATTTCCGGCAATAAGCTCTTCGGCAACAGCTCAGCTATTGCATTTCGAAGCTGTTTATTGCTTGATGCATCAAAGTCACGCAAGATTCTGGCATCCAACTGTTCCTTCGTAATTGCCGGTTTAAAATCGATATACATATCGATTCCGTTATCCATATATTTTCCTATCACAGAAGACGCTGACAAAATTACCGGTCCGCTCACACCAAAATGAGTGAAGAGCATCTCTCCGAAATCCTCGTAGATTTTTCTTGTCTTACCCTTAACCCTTGCTTCAAAGCATACGGATACATTTTTAAGAGAGACACCCATAAGCCTTTTGCAAAGCTCCTCCTTTATCTCGAGCGGAACAAGTGCCGGTCTTGATTCAACAAGCTTCATGCCGATTTCCCCGGCAAAGCTGTATCCGTCACCGGTGGAGCCGGTCGCCTGATAGGACATACCTCCCGTTGCCACTACAACGCAGTCTGCTTCCAGCTCTCCTGAATTTTTCACGTCAGTCTGTCTGTATCTAACTGACTTAACTTTTATTAGGGACTTTTCATAATTATCGTTGTCTGTAGCTAAATCCTGTATATACACAAGCTCCGTAGCACAGGTATTATACCA
Source organism: uncultured Lachnospiraceae bacterium (assembly GCA_945836565.1). GTDB lineage: Bacteria > Bacillota > Clostridia > Lachnospirales > Lachnospiraceae > Coprococcus_C. Next base: position 15,986 of record CAMALN010000007.1, on the reverse strand, counting down.
TACCTCTACACCAAGTCTTTTCATCTCTTTAGTTAGGGCCGCTATAACGTCTGACGAATGCTCAGATTCCGGAAATACCCTGTTTCCCCTTTGTGTAGTAAGTCTTAATCCCAATTCCTCAAAAAAAGCTATGGTTGCCTCTGGATTGAAATTATATATCGAGCTGTACAGAAATTTCGGATTAGATACAACATTCTTTAAGAAGGTCTCTTCATCACAGTTATTTGTGATATTACATCTGCCCTTACCGGTTATGAAAAGCTTTTTTCCGGCTTTTTCATTCTTTTCAAGAACAGTCACACTATGCCCTTTTCTTGCAAGCTGTATTGCCGCCAGCATTCCAGCAGCCCCACAGCCTATTACAACTATTTTTTTCATATCAGGTTTTATCTTCCCACTAATTTTTTCAGGTCAACCGCCTTTATGGTACAAAGAAGCGGACATCCCGGCTTTAACGGCTCATCAGGATCCATGACAACACGTACATCTTCATTCTCTTTAATAGCAACTACATTTATTCTGTAATTCTTTCTAAGGTCAAGACTCCTCAGGGATTTGCCTACCCATTCCTCCTTAGGCATAAGTTCCACCAAGCTTACCGTATCGGATAGCTCGAAATAATCCAGGAAATCATTGGACATAAGTCTTCTGGATATTCTTCTTCCTGATTCCTTCTCCGGATAAAGTATCGTATCAGCTCCAACCTTGCTTAATATCTCCCCTGATACTGTATCCTTAGCCTTTGCAAGTACCTTAGGTACACCCAAATCCTTTGCAGTAATAACACTCATGATAGATGGCTCAAGACTTTCACTCATTGCTACAATAACTGCATCCATGTTCGATATACCCGAATTCTTGAGTGCTTCATGGTCTCTCACGTCAATATTCATAGCACAGGTCACGTAGTCAGCAACGTGATTTATCTTCTCCTCATCGTTATCGATAACCATAACCTCTGCCCCGAGCTTTGACAGCTCTATAGCTACACTTCTCCCAAATCTTCCTAAGCCTATAACGGCAAATGACTTATTCATATTATTTCTCCTTTATGTTAAATATAGTTAACCAACTATTATTTCCGCCTCTGCATAATGTATCGAATTCTTAACAGTATAGTTATTGTTGAATGCAATAAGCATCGAAATCGGTCCTATTCTTCCGAGATACATTCCAATAATGATTATAATCCGTCCTATCGTATTAAGCGATGAGGTTATACCTCTTGATAGACCTACTGTACCAATTGCACTTGCCGTCTCGAATATCGCGTCCGTCAATACTACCTGATTACTCATAAGCAATGCTATAGAAAGAACAACGAATCCAAGCAGACTGATAAAGGTTACAGCAATTACTCTTCTTATTAACCACGGATTCACACTCTTGTTAAATATTACCGTCTCCTTCCGTCCCTTTATAACCGAAACGACAGTGAATAAAATTACTGCAACTGTCACAGTCTTGATACCACCTGCTGTTCCTGCCGGAGAGCCGCCTATTATCATCCATATCAGACATAAAAGCACAGAAGAATCTGTAAGTCCGCCCTGATCTATAGCCGCAAATCCTGCTGTTCTTAGGGTTATTGACTGAAATAAGCTGTTCAAAAGCTTGTCTCCCAATGACATATCACCTATCGTTGCAGGATTGCCATACTCAAATGTAAATATAAGAACCCAGCCTATCAAAATCAGTGCAAGTGTTATCGAAAGCACTATCTTGCTGTGCGTACCAAGCTTCTTAAATATATCCTTAATCTCCACCTCACCTTTTTTTATCTGTTTGATAACATCTATGAAATCAAACCACACCACAAAACCTATTCCACCCATAAATATAAGGAATGCTGTGGTAAGCAGAACTGCCGGAGAGCTGTTAAAATCCATAAGACTGTTCGGTCCTATTATATCCATACCGGCATTACAAAATGCAGACACGGCATTAAACAGAGAAAACCATGCACCCTTCGGGAATCCAAACTCAGGCACAAAAGAAATCATATAAAGAAGCATACCTATCCCTTCAACTACTAAGGTTCCCATAACAACCTTCTTTATGAACACAACCATGCCCTTGGGATTGTTCAGGTTAAATGCATCCTGAATAGTGATTCTGTCCTTAAGTGTAACCTTTTTACCAAGCACAAGCAAAAGCGTCGAGGTAAATACGACAACACCGAGACCACCCAGCTGAATCAAAATAAGTATCACAATTTTTCCGAAAATTGTCCAATGTGAAAATGTATCCACCACAACCAGTCCTGTCACACACACAGAGGTTGTAGCAGTAAATAGCGCAGTAAGAAAATCACTTTCCCCTCCAACCACGGATATAGGAAGTGACAGTAATAATGTGCCTATGCATATCACAATCAAAAAGCCGAGTGCAATTCTTCTTGTAGTTGAGGTTCCTCTGTTCACATGCTTTCTATGCTGCTTCTTTTTTTGTGCTTCTTTTTTATCTAATTCATCCTTATTTAGAATGTTATTTTCAAATTCATTATCATTATTTATCATATCTAATAATCTCTCGTCTATCCATATAATCCTGTCAGGCTGTGCAAGCACAATCGACAAAATGCTTATATTATCATTCATAATTGTTAAAGACGGATGGTTATCCATCCGCCTTTAGCAACTGTATTTATTATACAGGATATGTCTTATTCTCGTTATTTGCAAGGCTTGCATCAACCTTAGTCTGCTGTGCCTCTCTATACTTGAAGAACTCTGTAGCAACCTGTGGGAACAATGCATATGAGAGCACATCCTCATCCTGCTGCTTATACTGAGCCATCTCCTTCTCAAACTTCTCAAGTGATGGTGCAAGGTCATCAGCCGGACGATATGTGATAGGCTCCTTCATACCAAGGCTGTCAAGAGCCTTCTTCTGAACCTCCGGATTTACAGGAAGTGTGGTCTTACCATACTTACCTACAAGAAGATCCTTTGACTCCTTAGTAAGTGTCTTGTAGCGCTCACCCATAACAACGTTTAATACAGCCTGAGTTCCAACTATCTGTGAAGAAGGTGTAACAAGCGGAATCTCACCAAAGTCCTTACGTACTCTTGGAATCTCCTCGAGAACCTCGTCATACTTATCCTCAGCCTTCATCTCCTTAAGCTGTGATACCATGTTTGAAAGCATACCACCCGGTACCTGATATAAAAGAGTCTTGATATTAACACCCATAACCTTTGGACTTAACAAGCCTGATTCAAGCCATTCCTCACGCATAGGCTTAAAGTGGTCAGCTATCTCTGATAAAAGATTCTGGTCAAAGCCCGGATCATACGGAGTTCCCTCAAATGCCTTTGCCATAACCTCAGTAGCAGGCTGTGAGGTTCCCATAGCAAGCGGAGACATAGCTGTATCAATTATATCACAGCCTGCCTCGACTGCCTTCATATATGTCATAGATGCTACACCTGAGGTATAGTGTGTATGAAGCTGGATAGGAAGCTTTGTTCCTGCCTTAAGAGCCTGTACAAGCTCTGTAGCCTGACTTGGAACAAGAAGACCTGCCATATCCTTGATACAGATTGAATCTGCACCCATCTCCTCGATTTCCTTTGCGATATTCTTCCAGTAATCCATAGTATATGCATCACCCAAAGTATATGAAAGAGCAACCTGTGCATGTCCCTTTTCCTTGTTTGCTGCCTTTACGGCTGTCTCAAGGTTTCTTATATCATTCAAACAGTCAAAGATTCTTATTATGTCAATACCGTTTGCAATAGACTTCTGTACAAAGTACTCAACTACGTCATCAGAATATGGGCTGTATCCCAGGATATTCTGACCTCTGAAAAGCATCTGAAGCTTAGTGTTCTTAAAACCATCCTTAAGCTTTCTAAGTCTTACCCATGGATCCTCCTTGAGGAATCTGAGACAAGCATCAAAGGTAGCACCGCCCCAGCACTCAACTGCATGATAACCAACCTTATCCATCTTATCAATTATAGGGAGCATCTGCTCTGTAGTCATTCTTGTAGCTATGAGTGACTGATGAGCATCACGTAATATGGTTTCGGTAATCTTTACCGGTCTCTTCTCTTCTGACATCTCTTATTCTCCTTTATAATTAATCCAAATCTAAATCTACACACCAAATATTGCAAGGAAGGTTCCTGCAGCAACCGCAGTACCGATAACTCCGGCTACGTTTGGCCCCATCGCATTCATAAGAAGGAAGTTAGTAGGGTCTGCCTCTGCACCAACCTTCTGTGAAACTCTTGCTGCCATAGGAACCGCCGATACACCTGCTGAACCTATAAGCGGATTAACCTTACCCTTTGTAGCAATACACATAAGCTTTCCGAAAAGTACACCCGCGGCTGTACCAAATGCAAAAGCAATAAGTCCGAGTGCAACAATCTTAAGTGTAGAAAGCTTAAGAAATGCATCTGCACTTGTAGTAGCACCTACCGATGTACCGAGAAGAATTACTACTATATACATAAGTGCGTTAGAAGCTGTCTCTGTAAGCTGCTTAACAACACCACACTCTCTGAAAAGATTACCAAGCATAAGCATACCAACGAGTGGTGCCGTAGTTGGAAGAATCATAACTACAACCAATGTAACAACTATAGGGAAGAGAATCTTCTCAAGCTTTGTAACAGGTCTAAGCTGTCCCATCTTAATCTTTCTCTCCTTCTCAGTTGTAAGAAGCTTCATAATAGGCGGCTGAATAACCGGTACAAGTGCCATATAAGAATATGCCGCAACCGCGATAGGTCCCATAAGTGTTCCACCCATTCCAAGCTTTCCTGCAAGGAAGATTGAAGTAGGACCATCTGCACCACCGATGATAGATATAGCAGCTGCTTCCTTGCCATTGAAGCCCATTGCAAATGCAAGGAAATATGCTGCGTATATACCAAACTGTGCTGCCGCACCAAGTATAAAGCTCTTCGGGTTAGCAATCAGCGGACCAAAGTCAGTCATTGCTCCTACACCCATAAATATAAGTGATGGAAGAATACTCCATTCATCCAACAGATAAAAATAATGTAACAATCCGCCCTCTTCGATTATTCCCGGGAACATATTTACAAGGAACATACCGAACGAAATAGGAACAAGCAACAGTGGCTCAAATCCCTTGACTATTGCAAGATACATAAAAAAGCATGCTATAAGAATCATTACATAATGCTTCCATGTAAGAGTTGCAAAGCCTGTCTGCTGGGCGAGATTTCCTAAAATATCTCCAAAGCTACTCATTTAGCCATTACCTCCTGTGAGAATATACAAAAACCTCTTAGTTTAATGTAGCGAGTGTGTCACCAGCCTCAACTGCATCACCTGCTGCTACATTTATAGAAGCTACTGTACCATCCTCAGGTGCAACAACCTCATTTTCCATCTTCATAGCCTCAAGCACAAGGATAACATCACCCTTCTTAACTGAAGCACCAACGCTTGACTTTACTGACAATATCTTACCAGGCATAGGTGCTGATACAACTATTGAACCTGCTGCTCCGGAAGCTGCCGGTGCTGCAGGTGCTGCAGGTGCCGGTGCTGCTGCAGGTGCTGATACAACAGGTGCCGAAGCAACTGCTCCTGCTCCTAACTCCTCAACTGCCACATCATATGCCTTGCCATTTACTGTAATTCTATAATTCTTCATAATATATTTTCCTCCTAATCTATGTTATCTTCTTGCTCTCTTTATTGAACGTACCACAAGTCTGTCCTTGCTTGTAGCTGTATTAGCTCCTGCCGCTGCATATACCGCTGCAGTAATAACCGCAACAAGCTCTGCATCATCCATAAGATCATCACTTGACTTATCTGCAACAGGTGCCGCAGGTGCTGTAACAGCTGCCTTGTCCGGCTCAGCCTTCTTCTCCGGCTCAAGCTTAGGCTTCTTGGCAAATAATGCCGGAAGGAACTTAAACAGTGAAATGATAAATGATATGAACAAAAGTACTACGAATACTGTTCCCATACCAATGAGTGTATTCTTTCCGGCTGATGCCATAAGCTCACCCTTAGAATATACAGCATTAACAACCATTTCCTCAGCCTTAAACGGATATATTCCGTTTGAAGCAAGATCACTCTTTATCATATCTGCAACCGCAAGCTTCTCATTTGCCAAAAACTCTTCTATGGTTGTTACATTTGTTCCCATATACGAATTATAATCAGCAAGGAAATCCTCCTCAGTTGTTCCCTGAGATATGATATATTCTCTGAATACATCCGGCTGATAGTATTCGTTGCTTATCTCAGTAGTATATGCCTTGTCATACTCAATATAGTAATCAGGATTCTCTACATACTTTACAGTAATCTCTACGTCACGCTCTGATGCCTTATTATATAAGGTCACAGTAACATAATCGGCTGCCTCTGTAACCTTGAATACCTCCTGAGGTATAACATTACCCGGCATCATCTCGCCGTATGCATCAACCGCAGATATATAGCTATTATAAGATTCCAGAGTACCAACCTTATCGTTATTCACAGCCTGCTTTATACCCTTGATGGCAGATTTTGCTAATTCATCATCACTCTTCATGTAATAATCAACATAATCGTCATCAACAGCTGCGTACTTCTCAAACAGAGACATAGCATTTGTAACCATATCCTGCTCATCATACTCAAAAGGCTTCTCAACCTTATCATCACAGCCTGCAAGTGATAACATAACGGCTAACATAGAAACTACTAATACAAATTTCTTAGTAATTAATTGTTTAATCTTCATTCAGTTGTCACCTCGTATTATACAGCACCATGCTTCTTGTATGGTCTGTCTTCCTTCTTAGTATATAACATATCAAATACTGCAACCAATCTCTTTCTTGTTGCATCAGGCTCGATAATATCATCTACGTAGCCTCTTCTTGCAGCTGCCATGGCACTTGACTGAAGCTCTGTATACTGCTTTTCAAGCTCAGCAAGCTTATCAAGCTTATCATCTGCTGCAGCTATCTCATCTGCATACATAATCTTAACAGCCTGCTTCGGCTCCATGGTACCAATCTTTGCACAAGGCCATGCATATACAAAATCTGCTCCTATTGACTTAGAATTCATTATTGTATAAGCCGTTCCAAATGCATCACCCATAATAAGAGTTGCCTTTGGTACAGTTGCGTTTGCAAATGCATAGGTAAGCTTAGCTGCTGCATCTGCGATTGAACGCTCATTATCTATTGTGGCTACAAAGCCCTTAGTATTTACTAATGTGAGAACAGGAATATCAAATGCATCACAGAATCTTACAAAATCTGCCGCAAGATACGCACCCTTTGCAGTTATCATATCGCAGGCATCCTCAACCTGATTTGCAACACATCCTATAGTTGCACCATTGAGTCTGATAAAGCCTACTATCATTTCCTTTGCAAAGCTTCTGTTTACCTCGAAGAATACATTGTTATCAGCGATATTCTGAAGGACAGCTCTTGCATTCTTGGCAAAGCCGTCAAGATTAGGGATAACTCTGTTAAGATCGTCTGTACATTCTACTACAGCCTCCTCCTCATTGTTTGACGGAAGCATATCCACGAGAGCTCTTATCTGTCCCAAAAGCTCTGCATCGTCCTCACATACTGCATCAACAAGTGCAGTGTTGCTGCTTATATAATCAGCTGAAGCCGTATTGAGCTTTTCTGCATAATTACCATCAAGTGCGTTTGGACTGTTTACGAAAAGCTTAGAACCCTCTGCTGTCATAAATGTGAAATCAGCGAGAGTCGGAAGCAATGCAGTACCACCGCCGCAGGTTCCGAATATTGCCGTAATCTGTGGAATTACTCCTGAAGCAATACTGCTCTTTAAGTAAACCTCACCAAATGCATTGAGAGCATCAGTTGCCTCCTGTAATCTGAGACCTGCACAATCAACAAGTCCGATTACCGGTGCACCTACCTTAATCGCCATATCATAGATACCGGCTATCTTCTTAGCGTGCATCTCTCCTATTGCTCCACCAAGAACAGTTGAATCCTGACTATATACATATACGAGCTTTCCGCCAATTGTACCATAGCCGGTTATTACACCATCTTTAGGAGTTTCTTTGTCCTGCATGTTAAAATCAGTGCTTCTTGCAGTAACATAAGCACCAACCTCAACAAAGCTTGAGTCATCAAGTAATGCTGATATTCTATCACTTGCTGACATACTAAGTTTGTTACCCATTTTTAGTCCTCCATTTATTATTTTAGGCTTAAACGCAGAAAAACGCGAAAAAAGCCAATTTCTTCCGATTGTAATTCTATAATGTTTTTAATATTAAATCAAGAAATATTTAATAAAAAATTTTAGTACAAATTAACAATTTACTTTGCATCAGATATAACGCCTTTATTCTTAATCAGATAATCAAGTAAGGAAATAATAGTAAGTGCAAGAGCGGCATATATCAATACATTTTCTATGATAAGAGCTACTTCTCCGCCAAAATCACATATAAGAACTATTACCATAATCATCTGAACAACCGTCTTAATCTTTCCCCACCATCCGGCGGCGATAACAACACCGTTATCTGATGCCACAAGTCTGAAGCCGCTTATGATGAATTCTCTGGCGATTATTACAATTACTACCCACGCCGGGATTCTGCCCATCTCTATCATAGCTATCATTGCAGAGCATACCAAAAGCTTGTCCGCCAGAGGGTCCATAAACTTTCCAAAGTTCGTAACCAGATTTCTTCTTCTTGCTATCTGTCCGTCCAATGTATCAGTAAGGCTTGCTACAACAAATATTACAAGTGCTATCCATTTTCCGTATGGTATGTCATCTATCATAAGAAATACCAGAAAAAAAGGAATAAGAATCATTCTAAGAACAGTCAATTTATTCGGTAAATTCATAACATTCATCTCCTATCATATCATATGGTCCGACCTCTGTTATAAGGACATCTATCATGCTTCCTGACATAAGCTCCCTGTCCGAGTTAACAAACACAAGTCCGTCAACTCCCGGTGCATCTCTGTAGGTTCTGCCTACATATACTGCTTCCTCCGGTGAATAGCCCTCCACTATCACCTTAAGCCTTGTGCCGATATAGCCTTGATTGATATCCTCTGATATCTCCTGCTGAAGCTCCATTATCTCATCACGCCATCTTGCTGCAGTGTCCTCATCCACCTGATTCTCAAAGTCTGCGGCAGGTGTTCCCTCTTCTCTTGAATAGGTAAATACGCCAAGTCTGTCGAACTCAGTTTCATCCAGAAACTCCATAAGTGCCCGGTGAGTATCCTCTGTTTCGCCAGGAAAACCGGCAATTAAAGTAGTTCTGATGCATATATCAGGAACCGCACTTCTCAGTCTCTTAACTATATCCCTGATATGTGCCTTGTCAGTCCTTCTTCCCATTCGCTTCAGGATATCATCCTCACTGTGCTGAAGAGGCATATCTATATAATGACAAAGCTTTGGATATTTCACAAAGCATTCTATAAGCTCATCTGTTATCTCCTCCGGATAACAATACAAAAGTCTTATCCATTCTATACCCTCGATATCGTTAAGCTCAGCAATTAGCTCCGGTAGCAGCTTTTTGCCATACAGGTCTATGCCGTAGCTGCTGGTTTCCTGAGCGACAAGCACAAGCTCCCTGATACCATTTTCTGCCATATATTTCGCTTCTGCTATAAGCTTTTCCATAGGTACACTTCTGTAGCTTCCTCTTATTCGAGGAATAACACAATAGGTACAAAACTTGTTGCAGCCTTCAGCAATCTTTAGGTATCCCATAAAGGTTCCCGAGGTTATAACCTTTTTTGTATCTGCAGTGGCAAGTCTGTCTATCGGATCAAATACGCTTGTACACTTATTTTCCTTCTCAAGCTCTTCGATAACCTCAACAATCCTGTCAAAGCTTGTGGTTCCGAGACAGGCGTCTATCTCCGGTATCTCATCGAATATCTCATCCTTATATCTCTGTGCCAGACATCCGGCAACTATGAGATATTTGAGTCTTCCCTTTTTAAGCTCTGCCATCTCAAGTATGGTATCTATACTTTCCTGCATGGCATCCTTTATAAAGCTGCAGGTATTGACAATGGCTATATCCGCCTCATTCTCATCATTTGTTATATTGTATTTCTTATCTCTTAACAGACCCAGCATTGCTTCGCTATCACAGAGATTCTTGTCACAACCAAGTGACACCATCAATATATTCATTAATTCTGATTCCTTCCTGCTTCAACACAGTTGTTCATAAGCATGGCTATTGTCATAGGTCCGACACCTCCCGGCACCGGTGTAATAGCACCGGCTACAGGCTCTACACTGTCGAAATCAACATCTCCGCAAAGCTTACCGTTCTCCATCCTGTGAATTCCGACATCAATTACGGTTGCCCCCTCCTTGACATACTCCGCATCTATCATCTTAGGTTTTCCTATTGCAGCTACAAGGATGTCTGCTCTCTTACATATTTCCTTGAGATTTTTAGTCTTAGAATGGCATATGGTTACTGTACCGTTTTCTCTAAGAAGAAGCATACCCATAGGCTTGCCTACTATATTACTTCGTCCAATTACAACGCAGTCCTTTCCTGTAATATCTATGTCAGATCTTTTAAGAAGCTGTATTACCCCGGCAGGTGTGCAGGATACAAAGCCCTTTTGTCCTATGCTGAGTGCACCTACACTTGCCGGATGGAAACCATCCACATCCTTTGCAGGACTTATTGCGTTGATTATCTTCTCCTCATTGATATGCTCCGGTACCGGAAGCTGAACCAAAATACCATGAACAGTATTATCATTATTCAGCTTATCAATTATATCTAAAAGCTCCTTCTCTGTAGTTTCCTCCGGAAGCTCATATGCAAGTGACTTAATACCTATATATTCACACGCTTTTTTCTTATTTCCTACATATACCGAAGAAGCGGGATCATTTCCTACCTGAATAACAGCAAGGCATATTTCCCTGCCTTCCTCCTTAAGCTTCGCAACCTCAGCCTTAAGCTCATCCTTTATCTGCTTTGATATAAGCTTTCCGTCAATTATCTTTGCCATGGTATCTCCTTTCTATATAACTAAACCGGGCTTAGAACAATCCCTCTATTACTCCCTCATCATTCACATCGATTCTCTCTGCAGCAGGAACCTTTGGAAGACCCGGCATGGTCATAATTGCTCCTGTAATAGCAACCACAAAGCCTGCTCCTGCATTCACATATACCTCTCTTATATTGATATTGAAGCCGGTTGGTCTGCCAAGCTTCTTCGCATCATCAGAAAGAGAATACTGATTCTTTGCCATACATACCGGCATATCCCCAAAACCAAGCTCCTCTATACGTGCAATCGCTCTGCTGCTTTCCGGACTATATGTCACAGAGGCGGCTCCGTAAATCTTAGTAGCTATGGTCTCTATCTTCTCTTTTATTGACAATGAATCATCGTACAGGCACTTAAATTCGCTCTTCTTGGTATCAAATGTATTCAGTACAGCCTTGGCAAGCTCTACGCCACCTTCGCCGCCCTTCTCCCATACATTTGCAAGTGCGAAATCACAGCCGCGTTCCTCACAGAAGGACTTGACATAATCAAGCTCGGCGTCAGAATCAGTTACAAATCTGTTCAGGGTTACAACAACAGGCACTCCAAAAAGCTTAAGATTCTCAATGTGCTTCTCAAGATTTACTATCCCCGCCTTAAGTGCATCCAGATTTTCTTCATTAAGCTGCTCCTTTGTAACACCGCCGTTATATTTAAGTGCTCTTATCGTTGCAACCAAAACTACTGCATCCGGCTTAAGCCCTGCCATACGGCACTTTATGTCGAAGAATTTCTCAGCACCAAGGTCAGCACCGAAGCCTGCCTCTGTAATGACATAATCAGCCATCTTAAGAGCTGTCTTTGTAGCCCTTACAGAGTTACATCCGTGTGCGATATTTGCAAACGGACCACCATGCACAATTGCCGGTGTATGCTCAAGTGTCTGGATAAGATTTGGTTTTATGGCATCCTTAAGCAGTGCCGTCATAGCACCTACTGCCTTTAAATCACCTGCTGTAACAGGTTTATTGTCATATGTGTAAGCAACGATAATCTTGGAGAGTCTCTTCTTCAAATCATTTATGTCATTTGCCAGACATAGTATGGCCATAATCTCTGATGCAACAGTTATTACGAAGCCATCCTGTCTCACAACTCCGTCCGGCTTCTTGCCCAAGCCAACTATAATGTTTCTCAATACTCTGTCATTCATATCAAGACATCTCTTGAATACTATCTGCTTCGGGTCTATGCCAAGAGAATTTCCCTGCTGGATATGATTATCCATCATAGCTGCAAGAAGGTTATTTGCCGATGTAATGGCATGAAAATCTCCCGTAAAATGAAGATTCAAATCCTCCATTGGCACTACCTGTGAATATCCACCACCTGCTGCTCCTCCCTTTATACCAAAGCATGGTCCGAGCGAAGGCTCCCTGAGTGCTATCACCGCTTTCTTACCAAGCTTATTCATGGCCTGGCCAAGACCTACAGTAACAGTTGTCTTTCCTTCACCGGCAGGGGTAGGATTAATAGCAGTTACCAGTATAAGCTTTCCGTCATCATTGTCCTGTATGCTCTGCATATACTCATCAGAAAGCTTTGCCTTGTACTTGCCGTAAAACTCGAGATCATCCTCTGTGATACCAAGCCCTGCTGCAACCGTTTTAATTGGTTCCATTTTTGCACTCTGTGCGATTTCAATGTCTGTCATGTTTATATCTCCTTGTGTTATAAATTATTTTCAACAAAGTTCTCAAACTCTTCCATGGTCATAAGCACAGTTCTCGGCTTTGTCCCTTCCTCCGGACCCACAACTCCGGTCTCTGTGAGCTGGTCCATAATTCTGGCTGCTCTGTTAAAGCCTATCTTATACATTCTCTGCAGCATACCGATGGAGCCTTTCTCCTTCTGTATAATAAATCTTCCGGCATCAGCAAAATAATCATCATATTCTGCTTCGGCTGTACTCTTCGCCGGACTGCCCACAGATGCATTGGATATCTCATTTGATATCTTCTCATCATATACAGTCTCACCCATCTGATTCTTTATAAAATCAACCACATCTGATATTTCTTCATCACTCAGGAAAGCACCCTGCACTCTAACCGGCTTAGGATATCCCGCCGGATAAAACAGCATATCACCATTACCCAGAAGCTTTTCCGCCCCGTTCATATCCAAAATTGTTCTCGAATCAACACCGGATGCAACCTTCATAGCTATTCGTGACGGAACATTTGCTTTTATAAGACCTGTTATGACATCTACCGAAGGTCTCTGGGTTGCTATAACAAGATGTATGCCGGCGGCTCTTGCAAGCTGTGAAAGTCTGACTATGGCATCCTCAACCTCGCCGTGGGCAACCATCATCAAATCAGCAAGCTCATCTACGATAATGACTATCTGCGGGAGCTTCTTTAATTCCTCATTGCCCTGCTCACTGCCTGTTACAGACTTTACCTTATCATTATATCCCTGCAGGTTTCGCACATTGTACTGTGAGAACAGCTGATAACGGTTTGTCATCTCAACTACAGCCCAATTAAGAGCTCCGGCTGCCTTTTTAGGATCTGTTACAACCGGTATAAGCATATGCGGCAATCCATTATAGACGCTTAACTCAACCTGCTTAGGGTCAACCATTATAAGCTTCACATCATCCGGCTTCGCCTTGTATAAGATGCTCATAATAAGTGTATTTATGCATACGGACTTACCCGAACCCGTCGCACCTGCTACCAGAAGGTGAGGCATCTTCGCTATATCAGCCACAACAGCCTTACCGCCTATATCCTTTCCCACAGCAAATGCAAGATTCGGCTTGAAGCTCTTGAACTCATCCGACTCAAGCAAATCCCTGAAATATACCGTTGAATTTTCTTTATTCGGAACCTCTATACCTATGGCCGCTTTTCCCGGTATAGGTGCCTCTATCCTTATATCCTCAGCAGCAAGATTGAGCTTGATATCATCTGCAAGACCGACTATCTTGCTGACCTTTACACCCATCTCCGGCTGAAGCTCATATCTGGTAACAGAAGGTCCACAGCAATAATCTGTAACAGTTACCTTTACACCGAAGGTGTCAAGTGTCTGCTTCAGCTTGATAGCAGTTTCCTTAACTGAAGCCTCATTGCTTCTTCCTGTTTTTCCCTTAGAGCCCTTAAGTAAGCTGATAGGCGGAAATACATATTCCTTGACAGCTTCGCCTGACGCCTCTGCCTCTGCTATGCTTTCGCTAACCTCCGCAGTCGATATAGCAACCTCCGCCTGCGACTCCTTAGTTCTTCTCTTTTTATGTACTGTCGCATCTTGAGCCTCCGATATATCAGACACTTCAGCTTGAATGAACGTATCAGCCTTATTTTCCTCATGACCGTAGCTGTCTAAATCTTCAAAGAATTTATCGTCGAAGAAGTCTCTGCTTTCTACCTTTGGCACCGGAATATCGAATTCTATATCCTGCGGAATAGGTTTTAATTCATGTATCTCTTCATCCTTGACAGGTTTGTTTTTCTTCTTTAATTTCGACTTTGTATTATTATCATCCTTATCCCCTAAAACCGTTATGGATTTCATGGAGACCTTGTTCTTGCTTTCCTTCCTCCTGCGAGGCTCAGAGACAAAGTCTTCTTCTCCCTCATCCTCGTCCTCCTCAAAGGCTATCGAATCAAGCTTATTTTTGATTGCTTCGATAAGGGATACATCCATTACAATTATTATTCCGATAATACCCAATAAAACTGTTACGATTATACAGCCCGTAAGTCCTATTCCCTTGTGTAGCAAAACAAGTGCTCCTCCAAGCAAAACTCCACCGCCACGTTTATCCTTACTTCCAAGCTCATACAGCTTCTTTGCAGTCATACCATTAAAGCCCATTATAAGCTGGAATACAAATGCCGCTGTTATGATTAGCAAGGCGACGCAAAATACTCTTTTTATTACCCTTTTCTTTGCTCCGTTTGCAAGCAAAAAGGCAGCGGTCAAAAATAAATAAAATGGCAGTATATATGTCACCGTTCCAAACAATCCAAAAAATACTCCCGAAAAGAAATCACCTATTACACCACACCAGCCAAAATTACTGCATAGCAGAAATATCGAAACTGCCAGGTATATAAACAGCTTAATCTCATTTGTTCTCGGGTCAGGCTGTCTTACAGTTACATTTCTTTTATTAGAGCTTCCGTTTGTATTTCTATTTGTGCTTCTATTCGCACTTTTAGGTGCAGATTTTTGATTTGCCGCCATCTGAAATTCTCCTTATATATAAGCACTAACGTACTATAAATATATATAGGCATAAAAACCCATACTGCTATATTTTACTATCATTCTGCCTATAAATCAAGTCATATAAGCTTGCAAATGCCTCTTGTATGCCTCCTGTTTTCTCTATAATACCTGCCTTAACCGCCTGCTCTCCAATCAGCACTGAGCCTATATCCTTTGTCAGTTCTTTTGTGTTGAACATTATGCTTCTAAGCTTGTCTTCATCAATGTTGCTGTGATTTACCGTAAAATCTATTATCCTATCCTGCATCCTCTCTATATATTCATAATTCTGTGTAACACCAAGCACCATACCACTCATTCTTATAGGATGAACAACCATAGTAGCAGTCGGCGCTATATATGTTACATCGCACGATGCCGAAAGCGGCATACCTATAGAATGTCCCCCTCCAAGCACAAGACTCACTGTAGGCTTATCCAGCGATGCGACCATCTCAGCTATGGCAAGACCCGCCTCCACATCTCCACCTACAGTATTTACAAGCATCAGTACTCCATGTATATCCGGCTGTGCCTGCACATAAGCAAGCAGTGGCAAAACCTCATCATAGCTGGTTTTCTTTGTATTATTTCCAAGGCAATCATGCCCCTCAATCTCACCAAAGATATCCAGAACAAGCAAATTTATCTTTTTATTCTTTCCGCCTCTTTGTATTTCACTGCTAATGCTAAGAT